>CAJZLM010000040.1:0-7977 GCA_916050595.1 Streptococcus mitis
AAGTACAGCTTGCGGCTAGCTTCCTAGTTTGCTCTTTGATTTTCATTGAGTATAAGCCAACCACTATAAATCAAAATCCAATTCCAAGTAAGCCCCTCTTTAAATGTCAAAAATGCCAGCATGATTCCATCAATGACAAGGAGCTCAATGCTCTCTGTGTAGATGATTTTTTTCATGCTAAAACCTCCTTTTCCTTAGAGATACACCCATAAAGAGATGTGTTTATCGTAAAAGTCTGGATAGTTTTCTCTTAGGTGGCTAGCCGTTATATAATAAAAAGTAGAATGACAGGAAGTAAAGACTGGAGTAAGAGAGTAAAAATGTTGAGGGCCAGTGATGGCTAAAAAGACAAATAATAGTAGGTCAGCGGAGAGAATCTCTAAGTAGTAAAGGCGAATTTTTTTGTTCATCTGAGGATAAATCTCAGAGAAATGTTTTTTGAGTCGATTGACCAAGCGAAATAGCAGTAGTCCTTGAGCAAGGATGAAAATGAAGCAAAAAATCAGGCCTCTCTCCAAAGAAAGTTCGTATCGGGGTCTGAAAGTTACCAACAGTAGCAAATCGCTGACTACGATGGCTGTAAAATGGATTCTAAAGAGTTTTTTCATAAGATGACCTCCCTCTTTTATCTAGCTTCATTCTACTCCAAAAGAATGGGAGTTACAAGTAAAATGATAAAAATAGCAGAAGGGAGATTCTCTTAAGTCAACTTGTTTTTTTATTTAAGTTTTCTTCTATTATCTTACTTCTTCATCATTCCAGACAAATAAAGCTCCGATTGCATTGAGGATATAAAAGATGTATTTTCCGATATTGGCAAAATTTCCTTGAATACCAGCTTTTGTCAGCTGAACGAAATTGTAAATCAACCAAAAGCCCCACTGAGTTGTTAGTTTCAATGCGTTAAAAGCATTGGCAATGAGTGAGAGTGCAAAGGCAATAGTTGTTACGTAGGCAAGGAGATTCATCTTGCCCCCATATCCGATATAGTTGGTCACAAAGGCAAAGAGGAAGGCGATGATGGAAATGATGATGGCCGCCAATTTTACCTGTTTTTGGCTCATTTGGTTGGGTCTGCCTTCTTGCGAAGCTTCCCATTTCTTAATAGCAAAGGTATAAATAAGGAAGGTGACAGGATAGGTGATAATAGCCGCCTTATTTCCAAGGATATAATCAATAGCACCGGACAAAATGGTATTAACAATACCAAAGTAATTTCCCCATTTGCTTAATTTCCCCGTGAAACGAGTGGACAACATGGAAATCCCAACGTTGGTTACGGAAATCAATCCAAAGGGAACGAGAGCTGTCCATGGCCCCCAGTTTACAAATTTATCGAGACGTGAGTTGAGGTAACCAGATGCAATCGCAATCCCAACGACCAAAGCAACCCCGAAGAGGTCAAACCATTTAGATGTAGCAAAAATTTTTAGTGATTTTTTCATAGTTTAAACTATCTTTCTTTTTTTTTACAAATATTCTACAATTAAATGAAAGCAAAATCAAATGATAGAAATAAAACCCTGAAAATTAAGCTTTCAGGGTTGGTAGGGGACTTGAGAAATTAGTCGATTTTTTCGACATAGAGTTGTTTGGCAATGTCCATACCTACTTGTAAATCCTCGTCTTTACTAAGGATAGTGAAGGTGTTGCTGAAGCCATCAAACTGCTTGACTTGGAGCTGATCACCGATGTGAAGTGAGTGCTTGTCCAGATAATGGAGAATGTCAAAACTATCATGCACCCGAGTCAGGCGGTAGGAGCCAGCTTCCTTGATGTCAGCTAGTGGGAGGTTATTGATTTCAACTAGGAGTTCTCCCTTGGCAGGAATGGTTCCTCCGTGAGGGCAGGTCTTGGGAAATCCAAGCAATTTATCCAGTCTTTCCACGAAGAGGTCAGAGACAGTATGTTCCAATACCTCAGCTTCCTCGTGAATCTGGTCACTTGTATAGTCTAAATGATGGACTAGAAAAACTTCAATCAAGCGATGCTTACGATAGAGCTCAGAGACCAATTTGAGGCCGAGGTCAGTCAGTAGATAGCCACATTCCTTGTCCTTGAGGATGAGATTTTCGCTCTTCATCCGTTTAATCATTTCAGTTACGGCAGGGGGAGAGACTTGCATGCGGGCAGCAATTTCCTTGTTGGTAATCTTATGCAAATCTATGCTAATTTCATAAATACATTTTAGATAGTCTTCTTTATTCGGGGTCATTCGCTTCCTCTTGTCTAATATCTTTATCTAGTATATCAAAAAAAGCTAGATTTCTCTAGCTGTGACTTTTTATGTTATACTTATTGCAAGAGAAAAAACGAGGAGATGAATATGACAAAAATAGCTCTTCTTTCAGATATTCATGGAAATACCACCGCTTTGGAGGCTGTTTTGGCAGATGCTCGGCAGCGAGGAGTGGATGAATACTGGCTTTTGGGAGACGTTCTCATGCCAGGGACAGGGCGTAGAAGGATTTTGGACTTGTTGGCTCAACTACCGATTACGGCTAGAGTTTTGGGAAACTGGGAAGACAGTCTTTGGCATGGTGTCCGCAAGGAATTGGATAGTACTCGTCCCAGTCAACGCTATCTCTTGCGCCAGTGCCAGTATGTTTTAGAGGAGATCTCCCTAGAAGAAATTGAACTGCTCCACAATCAACCACTCCAGATTCATCGTCAGTTTGGTGATTTGACGGTAGGAATTAGCCACCATCTTCCTGATAAGAACTGGGGGAGAGAGTTGATTCACACTGGAGAACAAGAGGATTTTGACCGCTTAGTGACCAACCCGCCTTGTGATATTGCTATTTATGGTCATATTCACCAGCAGTTGCTTCGTTACGGAACTGGTGGGCAATTAATTGTCAATCCGGGTTCGATTGGGCAACCTTTCTTTCTAGATGCCCAGTTGCGGAAGGACTTGCGAGCGCAGTATATGATTTTGGAGTTTGATCACAAGGGCTTGGTAGATATGGACTTCCGACGGGTAGACTACGATGTGGCAGCTGAATTGCAGTTGGCTAAAGACCTCAAACTACCCTATTTTGAGGTTTACTATGAAAGTCTGGTCAATGGGATCCACCATACTCATCATCAGGAATTTTTGAGAAAATTAGCCCAGAAAGAGGGTTATGATAGGGAATTAGATGCTTGGTTGAAAAGTGGTAACGATTGACATTACAACTAAAAAGGGTATAATAAAAGAAACAGAAGAGTAGAGGCAGGCTAGCCTCGTAAAAAGGAGAAGAGGATGCAAATTCCAAGTAGATTTACCATTGCGACTCATATGCTGATAATCATTGCCCTCAAGGGGAAGGAAAGCAAGGTGACCAGTGATTTTCTGGCTGCTAGTGTTGGGGTCAATCCTGTCATTATCAGAAAGACCTTGTCCCAGTTGAAGAAGGCAGAGCTGATTTCAGTTGCGCGCGGAACAGGGGGAACAGAGATTGTTAAGGATCTAAAAGACATTAGTCTTTTAGATGTTTATCAGGCGGTCGAATGTCTTGGTAAGACTGGTCAACTCTTCAGTTTCCATGACAATCCGAATCCAAATTGTCCAGTTGGAGCTCATATTCATGAGGTTTTGGATCAAAAATTGGAGAGAATCCAGCTGGCTATGGAGGCAGAGCTTGGTCAGACCAGTCTAGAACAAGTCGTGGCTGATGCAGAGAGCCAAATGAAGGATTGAGAGGGATAGATGCCCTCTTTTTCTCTATGTAAAATTGTGATAAAATAGAATCATTAAAGGAGGAAGAAATGTATCTCGTTATAGGAATTGTATTAGCCTTTATAGTGTCATTTTGGAAGGATAATAGAAGTTTGTGGAATCCAGTATTATTCTTATTATCCCTCATTTCCAGTTATTTTTATCTAGGCTACCTTTTTTATCAAAATGGGTATGAGAAGATTCATTTCGCTTTTTTTATATTTCCCTTTATTTTACTTCCTTTTTTGCTTTTTCTAAGTGGCATCTTTCTAATCTATAATGGGGTCATTTTGTTGAAGCGAGAGGGACGTTCAAAGGCTAATTATCTCTCCATGCTCCTTGGAATAGTCATTTTGCTATTTTTTGCCTTGATGTCATTTCGATTGGGAGGACGACATGAATTATTTTACACCAATCACTTTCTAAACATTTTATTTGTATTCATTTTCTACTCTTATTTTATTTTTGGCTTTGCTTTTACGGGTTTTATGCTGTACTCTATCTTGTATCTCTTTATTCCTAAGAAGAAGCATTATGATTTTATTATCATTCATGGTGCAGGTTTGTTAGACGGAGAAAAGGTAACACCTTTGCTGAAGAGGAGAATTGATAAGGCAGTAGAAGCTTACTACAAGTCTAAAAATTCTAACATAAAAATTATTGCCAGCGGTGGTCAAGGAGGAGATGAGAAGATTTCTGAAGCGCAGGCTATTACAAACTATCTGCTTGAAGAGACAGATGTTCCCCAAGATGCGATTATTCTGGAGGATCAATCAAGGACTACCTATGAGAACCTTCTCTTTTCTAAGGAACTTGGCGAGAAACTGGTAGCCAAACCTCAATTTCTCTTTGTAACAAATGACTATCATGTTTTTCGTACCAGTACCTATGCGCGTAAGTTAAATATGAAGGGAGATGGCCTCGGATGTAGGACGGCAGGCTACTACATACCATCTGCTTTTATTCGGGAGTACGTAGCGCTCTGTGTTAAGATGAAATGGCTTTTCCTTGCCTTTTATGTCCTGCTATCAGTCCTCATTTTGATAGCCTACAAAGGGATTATTTGGTAGTTAGATTTTATTTAAAAAGACTTAGAATGCACATGAAAGTATGTATTCTAGGTCTTTTGTTTTGTATACATTTAATTTTCAAGAGTATTATCTATTCTTCCAGGCTTGGTAACGGGTATCAATCAATAATTGAGTGAGGCGTCCCATGGTTTCCCTTTCTTCTGGAGTGAGGGATTGAGCTTGGACAAAGAGATGATGAATGTGTTCAAGCGCCTTTAAGGAAGACAGGTCATTGATGGAGCTAATCCCAGCATCTAGAATGGTGCCAAAGAAGAGGTCGAAGTAGAGCTGGAGTTCCTCGTCAGGGACTGTGGCCACCCACTCCTTGAAGGTTGTGTCGACTTGTTGGCTATCACTGTTGGTCTTATCCAGTTGGACGAAGCGTTTGTCCTCAATCTGCCAACTAAAGGTATCGTGCTGGGCGATACCACCTAAGGCAGTACTGTGTACGATGATTTGGTGGGCAGGAATTTCCAGCATCATACCGATGATGGAGCCTTGTGGAATGAAGACCTTGGTTTTATCCATTATCCTTTGATAGCCCTCGCTTTGTGTCAGTTCTTTGTGGAGACCAGGTGCATCAAAGGTATAAACTGCTGTGATTTGATTTTGCAAGCTTTGCTCAATTTGACTAGCAGCATAGATGGCTAGATTGCCTCCCTTGGAATGCCCAGCCAGAATGACCTTTTGCTTAGGATGTTGGGCAAAAAAGTTCTTTAAATAGCGGAGGGCATGCTTTTGAGCAGGAATTTCCTTCATATAGGTCAGGTGGAAATCTTCCTTCCAACCAATAATACTATCATCTGTACCTCGAAAGACAATCAGATAGGTATCGAGATTGAGGCGGTAGGTCATAGCCGCAAATTGTTTTTGCAGTTCAGGGTCGATGTCGTTGATAAAATGGGAGAGTTTGCAATTTTTGAAGCGCTTGTGTTGAGCTAGTTCATCTAATAGCTGGAGGCGATTTTTACTGGTCAACATGTTAGGCTCCCTTGGAACCTGAGGTGCCAGGTCTAAAAGTCGCTGAGGAACTGTAGAGACCAGATTGTCAAAGGAGAGGTAGGTGATTTCTGTTAAGGCTAGAATGTCTAACTCATTCAAAGAAAGGTCGTAAAAGGAATCATGTGCGACATCTTTCAGATAGTCAAAAATATTGGCCATAAGAGCTCCTTTCTTTTTTATTTATCTTATCAAATTTCCCTCAAATTAGCTAGTAGGATTGTCTTGCTTTGTTGGCTAAAAACAAGCTTTTTCAAATTCAGTTTTAGACCTTCTAGCATGGAAAAATCTGTTATAATAATAGAAAAGGAGGAGCGCATGCACAAGATTTTATTAGTAGAAGATGATCAGGTCATTCGTCAACAGGTCGGGAAAATGCTCTCTGAATGGGGATTTGAAGTGGTTCTGGTAGAAGACTTTATGGAAGTTTTGAGTCTTTTTGTCCAGTCGGAGCCTCATCTGGTCCTCATGGATATTGGACTGCCCTTGTTTAATGGCTATCACTGGTGTCAGGAAATTCGCAAGATTTCCAAGGTCCCCATCATGTTTCTGTCTTCGAGAGACCAGGCTATGGATATCGTCATGGCAATCAATATGGGGGCGGATGACTTTGTGACCAAGCCTTTTGACCAGCAGGTCCTTTTAGCCAAGGTTCAGGGCTTGTTGCGTCGTTCCTATGAGTTTGGGCGAGACGAAAGTTTACTGGAATACGCTGGTGTTATCCTCAATACCAAATCAATGGATTTACATTATCAAGGGCAAGTCTTGAATTTGACTAAGAATGAATTCCAGATTTTACGCGTTTTGTTTGAGCATACGGGCAATATTGTAGCGCGTGACGACCTGATGCGGGAACTTTGGAACAGTGACTTTTTCATTGATGACAATACCCTCTCTGTCAATGTGGCTCGTTTGCGTAAAAAATTGGAAGAGCAGGGCTTGGTAGGATTTATCGAGACCAAGAAAGGAATAGGGTACGGACTGAAGCATGCTTGATTGGAAACAATTTTTTCTGGACTATCTGCGCTCCCGTAGTCGTCTGTTTGTCTATCTGATTTCTTGGACGTTTCTGCTCTTACTCTTTCAGTTTTTATTTGCCAGTTTGGGAATTTACTTTCTCTACTTTTTCCTGCTATGTTGCTTTGTAACCATCTTATTTTTCACTTGGGATATATTGGCGGAGATGCAGGTCTATCGTCAGGAACTTCTCTATGGTGATAGGGAAGCCAAGTCTCCTTTGGAAAGAGTTTTGGCTGAGAAATTAGAAGCGCGTGAGATGGAACTCTATCAGCAGAGGTCAGATTCAGAAAGAAAACTGACGGATTTGCTGGATTACTATACCTTGTGGGTCCATCAGATTAAGACCCCCATTGCAGCCAGTCAACTCTTAGTTGCAGAAGTAGCCGACCGCCAACTGAAGCAGCAATTAGAACAGGAAATTTTCAAAATCGACTCCTATACTAATCTAGTCTTACAGTACCTGCGTTTAGAAAGTTTTCATGATGATTTGGTCTTAAAGCAGGTTCAAATTGAGGATTTTGTCAAGGAAATAATTCGTAAATATGCTCTTTTCTTTATTCAAAAAGGCTTAAATGTCAATCTACATGACCTTGATAAAGAAATCGTGACGGATAAGAAGTGGCTACTAGTGGTCATTGAACAAATTATCTCAAATAGTCTCAAGTACACCAAGGAAGGTGGTCTGGAGATTTATATGGAGGGGCAAGAGCTTTGTATCAAGGATACAGGAATCGGGATAAAAAACAGTGATGTCCTCCGAGTCTTTGAACGTGGATTTTCAGGGTATAATGGACGCCTAACCCAGCAGTCATCTGGACTTGGACTTTACCTATCTAAGAAAATTTCTGAAGAACTGGGGCACCAGATTCGTATTGAGTCTGAGGTTGGAAAAGGAACGATAGTGCGGATTCAGTTTGCTCAAGTGAACTTAGTCCTTGAGTGAGAAGAGACAATGAGTTTTTACCCAATCTCTTTTTGCTATATTTCAGGATATTTGAAGACTGTTTTTTACAAAACCAATAATAGAATTTTTAATACAGAATATAGTATAAATACTGGTTCAAAGTGAAGTTTTGTATGCTTTATACTTTTGTTGAGTATAAAATCTATTAACTACAGTCGAACTACAAAAATTAATTTAAGATGAAGTGAACTGTAGACTTTGGAGATGTCTCTTACTCGATTTCA
>CAJZLM010000041.1:0-7926 GCA_916050595.1 Streptococcus mitis
TGAGCAGCCTGCAGCTAGCTTCCTAGTTTGCTCTTTGATTTTCATTGAGTATTAATTCAATATCAGAAAAAAGAACCTTGCAAAGCAAGATTCTTTTAGTGTCTGACTTAAATAATTGTTCTTCTGGGAACTAAATCGAATTAAGCTTCGATTTCTGTAACCATACCTGAACCAACAGTACGTCCACCCTCACGGATAGAGAATGTAGTACCTTGTTCTACGGCGATTGGGTGGATCAACTCAACGTCGATTGTCACGTTATCACCAGGCATTACCATTTCAGTACCTGCTGGAAGTTCGATTGAACCTGTAACGTCAGTAGTACGGAAGTAGAATTGTGGACGGTAGTTGTTGAAGAATGGAGTGTGACGTCCACCTTCTTCTTTAGTAAGGATGTAGACTTCACCTTTGAATTTAGTGTGTGGGTTGATTGAACCTGGTTTAGCGATAACTTGTCCACGTTCGATTTCATCACGTTGAACACCACGAAGAAGGACACCTACGTTATCTCCGGCAAGACCTTCGTCAAGTTGTTTACGGAACATTTCAACACCAGTAACAACTGCTTTTTGAGTTTCTTCTTTGATACCAACGATTTCGATTTCGTCGTTGACTTTAACGATACCACGGTCGATACGTCCTGAAGCAACTGTACCACGTCCAGTGATTGAGAATACGTCTTCGACTGGAAGAAGCAATGGTTTGTCAGTGTCACGTTCTGGTTCTGGGATGTACTCATCAACTGTGTTCATCAATTCCATAACGATGTCTTCGTATTTAGTGTCACCTTCAAGGGCTTTAAGAGCTGAACCTTGGATAACTGGAAGATCGTCACCTGGGAAGTCGTATTCTGACAATAGGTCACGGATTTCCATTTCAACCAATTCAAGCAATTCTTCGTCGTCAACCAAGTCAACTTTGTTCATGAAGACGATAAGGTGTTTAACACCAACCTGACGTGAAAGAAGGATGTGCTCACGAGTTTGTGGCATTGGTCCGTCAGTTGAAGCTACTACAAGGATAGCTCCGTCCATTTGAGCGGCACCAGTGATCATGTTTTTAACGTAGTCCGCGTGTCCTGGAGCGTCGATGTGAGCGTAGTGACGTTTTTCAGTTTCGTACTCAACGTGCGCAGTGTTGATTGTGATACCGCGTTCGCGTTCTTCTGGAGCAGCATCGATAGACGCATAGTCTTTAGGTTGGTTAACTGATGAAGGCAAGCGACGTGCCAAAACAGTTGTGATAGCTGCAGTTAGGGTAGTTTTACCGTGGTCAACGTGTCCGATAGTACCAATGTTAACGTGTGGTTTACTACGATCGTATTTTTCTTTTGCCATTTGAGTAAAAGCCTCCAATAAAATATATTTTATAGATAGACAGTAGGCAATACAGTCTAACTTTCCTTACTATTTTATCAAATTTCAGCTAAATTGCAAGTGTTTTACAAAGTTTTTGTGAATTATTCTTAATCTACTAATCTAAACGGCACTTCCACTCCTATCACTTGCCTAAATAAAAAGAAAAATCAGGAATTTCCTGACTTTTACTTGGCTAGTTCTCTTTCTCGTTCTTTCATTATTTTATGATTTTCATACAAACGTGATAAAAACTTAGAAATTTCTTTTAAGATAGAATAGGTTGGTACTGCGACAATCATGCCAATGACACCATAGATATTACTTGATAACAAAAGTAATACTAAAATCGTAATTGGATGAACCTTCATCACTCCACCAACGATTCGAGGGTAAAGGATGTTCCCATCTACTTGTTGAATAATCAACATATAAACAACTGCAATCAGCATTCTATGAGGATCAGTAAAGACATTGGCGATAATCATCGGAATCAAACCAATACTTGGTCCAACATAAGGAATGAGATTGGCCAATCCTGAAAAGATGGCAAAGACCAAAGCGTATTTCAAACCAATCACGCTATATCCGATAAAGGCCAAACAACCAATAATAATCGCATCAATAGCAACTCCACTAATATATCGAGCAATTGTAGTATTCAAATTTTTTAAAAGACCTGTAATATGCAACGTATCTCGCTTTAAAACAGTACGCTCAAGCATCGGCAAGAATTTGTGGCCATCTAACAAAAAATAAATTAAAAATACAGGTGTCATGATAATAATCAAAACAGTACTAAAGAGCGCAGATAAGACACTTCCAACACTATTCGTTACACTATTTAGGATATTCTGTAGAATATCTACATAAGAGAGATTTAACTGTTGAATAGTCGCTTGAATATCTAAATTTTGAAAGGCTGGATAAGTGGATAAATCGATAATCAAATCTTGCAGACGACTGTAGATTGTCTGACTTGTAGCAATCAAACTTGTCAGCTGATTAATCAAAATCGGTAAGAGATAGACGACCCCAATAACTAGCCCACAAACCAAGGCGCACAAGGTTAGTAGAATACCAATGATACGATTAATTTTGAAATACTTTTGTAAAAAATTTACAATAGGATTGGTCAAATAATATAAAAAACCACCTAAAAGAAAGGGAATCATTATAGTGTTTGCGACACTTACAAAAGGCGTTATAATCCCACCCATCTGTCTCCATAAATAGAAGATGATGGTTAATAGTAAAATCTCACTGGTCCAAAAAAATAATTTATTCTTACGAAACATGGGGTACCTCCATTCATCTATTTTACCACACTTTCAAAAAAGCTTCTTTCTTCTATCATGAAACTGGGAATATTTTTTTCTTTATGATAGAATAAACTTACTATGAAAAAAATAATTTTAACTCTCCTAAGCCTTTCCGTTATTGGGGCAGCATCTACTGTTGATGCTCAAGATTTTAATATTGCTGCTAAACATGCAATTGCTGTTGAGGCAAATACCGGTAAAATTCTCTATGAGAAAGATGCAACCCAGCCAGTTGAAATTGCTTCGATCACAAAATTGATTACTGTTTATCTTGTCTATGAAGCCTTGGAAAACGGTAGTATTACACTATCAACTCCGGTAGATATCTCTGATTATCCATACAAATTAACGACAAATTCTGAAGCGAGTAACGTTCCTATGGAGGCTCGTAATTATACCGTCGAACAACTACTGGAAGCAACCCTAGTATCCAGTGCTAACAGTGCAGCTATTGCCTTAGCAGAGAAAATTGCTGGCTCAGAGAAGGACTTTGTTGACATGATGCGAGCAAAACTCTTAGAATGGGGAATTCAGGATGCCACTGTTGTTAATACAACAGGTCTTAACAATGAGACTCTAGGGGATAACATTTACCCAGGCTCAAAAAAAGATGATGAAAACAAGCTCAGTGCTTATGATGTCGCTATCGTTGCTCGCAATCTCATCAAAAAATACCCACAAGTCTTGGAAATCACGAAAAAACCTTCTTCTACTTTTGCTGGAATGACAATCACTTCTACCAACTACATGTTAGAAGGTATGCCTGCTTATCGCGGTGGTTTTGATGGCCTTAAGACAGGAACAACAGATAAGGCTGGAGAGTCTTTTGTTGGTACTACAGTCGAAAAAGGGATGAGGGTTATCACAGTTGTTTTGAACGCAGACCATCAAGACAATAATCCTTACGCTCGCTTCACAGCTACATCGTCACTAATGGATTATATCTCTTCTACATTCACGCTTCGTAAAATCGTTCAAAAAGGCGATGCCTACCAAGATAGTAAAGCTCCTGTACAAGATGGAAAAGAAGATGCGGTCACTGCCGTTGCCAAAGATGATATCACTCTTATTGAACGTGTTGGGGGACAATCGTCCCAAACTATTCAATTCACACCTGATTCTAAGGCAATACCAGCACCACTTGAAGCCGGAACTGTGGTTGGACATTTGACTTATGAAGACAAGGACTTGATTGGTCAAGGTTACATCACCACAGAACGTCCTAGTTTTGAAATGGTAGCAGAAAAGAAAGTTGAAAAAGCTTTCTTCTTAAAAGTTTGGTGGAATCAGTTTATCCGCTTCATAAACGAAAAATTATAAAAAAAAATCGCGATTTTAAACCGCGATTTTTTTGTTACAAGTTCATCTTCAAAATCCTTGATTATGGGTAAATATAAAAACAAATTTTACCCAACTGATCCTTCCATCTCATAGCTAATCAAGCGGTTCAGCTCAACTGCATATTCCATTGGAAGTTCTTTTGTGAAGGGCTCCACAAATCCCATAACAATCATTTCTGTCGCTTCTGATTCTGACAAACCACGACTCATGAGGTAATAGAGTTGTTCCTCTGAAATCTTAGATACCTTGGCTTCGTGTTCCAAAGCAACTTGCGAGTTGTGGATTTCATTAAATGGAATGGTATCTGATGCTGACAAGTCATCCATGATAATGGTATCACACTCGATGTGAGAAACAGATTTTTTAGAGTTTTTGTTAAAGGTTACTTGTCCACGGTAGTCAACCTTTCCTCCGCCTTTAGCGATAGATTTAGACACGATAGACGAGCTTGTGTGCGGAGCGTTGTGAATCATCTTAGCACCAGTGTCCTGGTGTTGCCCTGCATTGGCAAAGGCAATAGAGAGCATGGTACCACGCGCCCCTTCTCCATCTAGGTAAACAGATGGGTATTTCATGGTTGTTTTAGCACCCAAGTTACCATCAATCCACTCAACAGTGGCATCCTTTTGAGCTTTAGCACGTTTGGTTACCAAGTTATAGACGTTATCAGACCAGTTTTGGATAGTCGTATAACGCATATAAGCTCCGTCCAAGGCGAAGATTTCTACGATGGCCGCATGCAAGCTGTTGCTTGAATAAGTTGGTGCCGTACATCCTTCTACGTAGTGAACACTCGCTCCCTCGTCAACGATAATCAAGGTACGTTCGAACTGACCTGTATTTTCGTTGTTGATACGGAAGTAAGTTTGAAGCGGAATATCTACCTTAACACCTTTTGGTACGTAGATAAAGGTTCCACCTGACCATACTGCTGAGTTGAGGGCAGCCAACTTGTTATCTGTCGGCGGTACCAACTTGGCAAAGTATTGTTTAAACAAGTCTGGGTATTCCTTGAGGGCAGAATCTGTATCTGTAAAGATAATCCCCAATTTCTGGAACTCTTCCTTCATGTTGTGGTAAACCACTTCTGACTCATACTGAGCAGAGGCACCAGCTAGATAAGCACGCTCAGCTTCAGGAATCCCGATACGCTCAAAGGTTTCTTTAATTTTTTCAGGAACTTCATCCCAAGAGCGAGCAGGTTTATCAGATGGTTTTTGGTAGTAGATCAAGTCATCAAAGTCAATCTCTGATAAGTCTGCTCCCCATGTTTGCATGGGCATTTTTTTAAAGGTTTCATAAGACTTCAAACGGAATTCTAACATCCACTCAGGTTCTCCCTTAGCAGCTGATAGTTCACGAATGACATCTTCATTCAATCCTTTTCCTGTCGATAGGACAGGCTCTACATCGTCATGGAAACCAAATTTATATTCACCAAGATCAATTGGTTTTGGTTCTACTCTTTCTTCAGCCATAATATCCTTTCTTTCATTCTTTATTTCTGATGATTTATAAGACAAAGAAAGCTTGTCTTACTTGTTATCTTGATTTTCAATTGTTTTTTTAAGGGCATTCCAAGCTAGGGTTGCACACTTGATTCGTTGAGGGAATTTAGCAACACCTGACAAGAAGGCTGCATCTCCAAGACTATCTTGTCTGTCATCTTTTTGCCCTTGAACCATTTCAGAAAAAATAGTCGCCAGTTCTAAGATTTCTTGTTTGGTTTTTCCTAAAACTGCGTCCGTCATCATGCTTGCAGAGGCAGTCGAGATGGTACAACCTGAGTTTAGAAAAGCGATATCTTCCAAGCGGTCATCTGCATCAAACTTGACGGAGAGATTGATGACATCTCCACAGGTCGGATTATTGAGACTGATTTGCTCAGCATCTTCTAACTTCCCTTGGTGATGTGGATTTTTCGAATGGTCCGCTACCACTGCCATATAGAGGCTATCTAGTTTAGAAAGTGCCATTGAAAAACTCCTTTGTCTTTTGTAAGGCATCGACTAGCTTGTCACAATCTGCCTTGGTATTATAGATATAAAAACTTGCACGAGCTGTCGCTGGGACATCCAAATACTGGAGCAAGGGTTGAGCGCAATGGTGACCTGCTCGAACAGCCACTCCTTCATAATCCAAAGCAGTCGCAAGATCGTGCGGATGAAGACTACCTAGGTTAAAGGCAATGACACCTGAACGTTGAGCCAAGTCCTGCGAACCATAAATGGTCAGTCCTTCAATCGCCTGCAGTTTTGGATAGACGTATGCAATCAATTCTTGTTCATGAGCTTCAATGGCATCCATACCGATGTTTTCTAGATAATCCACTGCTGCTGCAAGTCCAATAGCACCTGCCATATTTGGCGTTCCAGCCTCAAATTTCCAAGGCAATTCCTTCCAACTAGCAGATTGCTCATAGACGAAATCAATCATCTCGCCACCAAATTCAACTGGTGACATTTGTTCCAGATACTTTTCCTTCCCATAAAGGACACCGATACCAGTCGGACCAGCCATCTTGTGACCTGAAAAGGCAAAGAAGTCCACATCCAAGTCCTGAACATCAATCTTCATATGAGGCGTAGATTGAGCACCATCCACCACCATAATGGCTCCAACTTGATGAGCTAATTGAGTGATTTCTTTGATTGGATTGACCACACCCAGAACATTTGAGGCGTGAGCAAGGGAGACAAACTTGACTCTATCAGTCAATTTAGCTCGCAAATCATCCATATCCAGAGCTCCATCCTTGAGATAGACATAGACAAGTTCAGCTCCTGTCTTGCGGCAGGCTTCCTGCCAAGGAATGATATTGGAATGGTGTTCCATGACGGAAATCAAGACCTGGTCTCCCTCAGTCAAGACTTCCTCAGCATAACCCGCTACCCAGTTCAGACTGGTTGTCGTTCCTCTGGTAAAGAGAACTTCCTTTGTAGAGCCTGCATTGATAAACTTACGAATGGTTTCACGAGCCGCCTCATAAGAAGCTGTCGCCCTTTCTGCCAAGGTATGAACGCCACGGTGAACATTGGCATTGTCCTGCTTATAATAGCGATTAATCGTTTCCAGAACTGCTAGTGGTTTTTGTGTCGTCGCAGCATTGTCCAAATAGACCAATGGTTCATCGTTGACAATCTGGTCTAAAATTGGAAAATCCTTGCGAATCGCTTCTACATCTAACATAGGCTTCCCCTTAGCGTTTTGACAATTTTTCTTCGATAGTTGCAATCATTTCATCGCGAACTTCTTTGACTGGAATCTCAACGATAACGGATCCAAGGAAACCGCGGACAACTAAACGTTCTGCAGTTGCCTTATCTAAACCACGGCTCATGAGGTAATACATATCTTCTGGATCCACCTGACCGATAGAAGCTGCGTGACCTGCAGTAACATCATTTTCGTCAATCAAAAGAATTGGATTGGCATCTGAACGCGCTTGGTCTGACAGCATAAGAACACGGCTCTCTTGTTGCGCATCTGCTCCCTTAGCACCCTTGATAATGTGGCCAATACCATTGAAGGTCAAGGTTGCTTTTTCAAGAATAACCCCATGTTGAAGGATATTTCCGATTGAGTTGCAGCCGTAGTTAGTTACGCGGGTATCAATCCCTTGTACCTGACGACCACTTGAAAGAGCTACCACTTTAAGGTCAGCATGGCTACCATTACCAATCAAGTCACTATCAAAGTCAGCAACGACGTTTCCTTCGTTCATGACACCAATTGCCCAGTCAATACTTGCATCGTTACCTAATTTACCACGACGGCTAATGTAAGCAGTGACGTTTTCACCTAGACGATCAATCGCAGCAAACTTCACTTGAGCTCCAGAACGCGCAATCACTTCAACAGTAATGTTTGCAGTCGCTTTGGCACTTCCTTCACCGCGTGACTCTAAA
>CAJZLM010000042.1:0-7862 GCA_916050595.1 Streptococcus mitis
CTTTCTAGCGTTTCATGAAGCTTGGCCATGAGCTCGATACTAGGAACAATTTTCTTATACTCTTGTCTCTTTTCCTCATCGCCAGCTAGGATGTCATTGACAGCGCTATAGGTCATACGAAAACTAGTCTTGATAACCGTTTGTGTGATGGTGTAGTTGACTACACGACCATGTTTATCAATCTCCATAATGGCAGACTGGGTCAGGCGATCAACTTGAGGATTGAGAGAGCAAATGCCATTTGCCAAACGCTCTGGAAGCATTGGCACCACGCGGTCTGTCACATAGACAGAAGTCGCGCGGTTAAGGGCTTCCTTATCAAGGGCAGACCCCTCGGTCACATAGTAGGAAACGTCTGCTATGTGAACTCCAAGCTCCAGATTGCCATTTTTCAAAGCCTTAATATGCACCGCATCGTCCAAGTCCTTGGCGTCAGCACCGTCAATGGTAAAGGTAATCTCATCTCTTAGATCCAGACGACCTTCCATATCCTTTTGAGACGGAACATCAGGCACACTTTCTGCTTCCTTAAGAACAGCCTCTGGAAATTCTGAGACAATGTCCATTGATTCCAAAACCTCAAGGACATCAATTCCGACATCCGTTGAATGTCCCACCACATCGAGGACACTAGCGACAAAGAAATCATGTTTCTTGCTTGGGTATTTGTCGATAAAGACCTTAAGAACTTCTGTTCCCTCTAGTTTTAGAGCTGGTTTCTTAACGTAAATCGGTTGGTTGATTTTCTGATTTTTTGAACGGATGTAACCAGCATACTTGGGTTTTTCCTGATCTAGAACGATTTGGCCGACAACTGTTGTCAAGCTGTGTTCTAATATATCAATAATTTTGGCTTCGGCTGCTGTTCCTTTATTTCGGTCAGCGACTTTCTTAATCACGACCTCAACGGTATCACCATCAATAGCATAGTTGACATCGTTTTTTCCTACAAAAAGGTCGTCCTCCTCGCCTTCCAGACTAACAAAGCCAAAGCCATTTTTATGGGCATGAAAAATCCCCTTGAGAGTAATCTCATGTTTTTTCTTGACTTCCAAAGTCAAAGTTCCATCTTCTTCAAAGCGTATCTGGTGCTTTCTTTCCATTAGGGACAAGGTTTTAATCAACTCACGAAAATCCTTGGACTCGTCTTTTCCCAAAGCCTGAGCCAAATCATTGACAGTCACCTTTCCTTTATCTTGCAAATATTCTTTTATTCTATCTTTCATATTTTCTTTCTAGATTTTTTAATTTTCTTTTACTGCAAAACCTTCTCAAATATCCTTTAAAAATAAAAAGAGGCAAAGACCTAGTCCTGCCCATTATTTTCTTATCTACTTGATAATACCGTCAATGCTAAGGCAATGGCTAGCCAGAAAAAGACTAAAATCCCTGTCAAACGCTGCATTACAGCTTCGAAACCACGTGCTTTACTGCGTTCAAACAAATCACCTGAGCTGGCATCAAATACATTGCTGGATTGGTTTTTAGTTGGTTGCATGAAAATCGCAATCACAATCACAACAGATAATACTAATAAAATGGTTAATAATAGGTTATACATATCAAACTCCTTAAAATCCCTATTATTTTACCATAAAATCTACTTAGATTCAAGATGTAGGGTTACTTTTCTTTCCTTGGGACAATACTTTAAAACCTCAATCTTGTCTGGATGGGTTTTTGAATTTTTACTGGTTAGGTAATTGATACTGCCACAAGAGGAGCATTTGAGATTAATTTTTACTCGCACTAGATTTCCTTTACTTTTAATAATGTTCGAAATTGAAGAAGGTTAAAGAGACAACTAAAGGCAACACAAAGGCTTGTCGCATAAAAGACTGCATGGTAGCCAAATTGACCTGCTACTGCAGAACCTGCCATAGGCCCAACGACACCTCCCAGATAAAAGAATACCTGATTGAAGGCAAAGACCCTCGAAATACCAGCTTTGGGCGTCATCTTGCTGAGAAGGGCATTAACTCCGGGAATCAAGGCACCGGTTCCCAATCCAAAGAGGAAACGATAAAGTCCTAGTTGAAGGGGACTAGAGGCATTGGCACAGAGGAGATAGATGATGACTGAATAAAGCTGGGCTACAACCAAGAGGCGATGGTTGCCCACTTTATCACCTAGCTTTCCCATAACTCCTGCACTCATCATACTTGAAAAGCCCATACTGGATACAATCAAACCAGATACAAAAAGAAGATTCTCTGTCTGGCCTAAGTCGCGTACATACAGAGCTAAGATAGGGCCGATTGATTGGGCTGAAAATTGGATGACAAAACTGGTCAGAAAGAGGTTGACCAAAAGATAGGGATATTTAACTGATGTAAATAATTCCTTTGTTGGGATGGCCTTTTCCTTAGCTACTGGTTGAAAATCTTCCTTGATAAAGCAAATAGTCAAAATAGCAGCTAAAAACAGAAAACTACCAACCAGTAAGAAAACTGTACGAATACCAAATAATTCTGCGATAAAGCCACCAATAAAGGGACCAGTTAGAGTACCTGCAACTACGCCTGTAGACAAAGTACCTAAGGCAGAGCCTGATTTCTCCTTGGGAACCTGACTGGCTATCAAGGCTGTTGCATTGGGAACAAAACCCGCAAATACACCATTCAGTAAACGAAGAAAGATTAACCAATAGATATTTGGCACAAAGGCCAAACCTCCCATAGTAATGGTCATGGCCATGCCTGCTCGAATCATCATGGGCTTTCGACCGTATTTGTCAGCAAGGATTCCCCAGATAGGAGAAAAGAGCGCCGCAGAAATGGCAGAGACAGAAATAGCTAAACCTGCATAAAAAGCAGCTTGATCACTCCCTACACCCAGATTTTCCACAAAGATGGGCATAAAAGGCACAACCAAAGAAATACTGGCTCCAGTCAGAAAATTACCAAACCAGGCAATGCGCAGATTATCCTTCCAGTTAATCTCTGTCATCTTGGCTACCTCCATCAAGAAGGGAGAACACCTGAGTAAGAAGCTGGTCCTGATTCCCATTATTATCAAGAATTTGGCTGACCAAATCTTTCTTTTTCTCTAAAGGCCACTGGGCTGCCAGACGAAATTCAGCTTCATCTTTGGACAAGTGGTCCCTTTTCATTAAGCGTTCTACTTGGACATCTCGGTCCACATAGACCAACCAAGTCTCATCAAACCAAGAGACGTAGTCCTGCTCAAAAAGTAGGGGAATATCCATGAAGAAAATCTCTTCTGTCTGAGCCAATTGGTCTCTTAATGTAGCTAGTTCCTCACGGATAATCTCTCCTTGGATTTGCTTAGACCATTCTCGTTCTTCAGGATTTGAAAAGATAAGACTAGCTAGGAGAGGGCGATTGAGTTCTCCATTTTCAAGGATGATTTCTTTCCCAAAGTGCTGTACTAGAGCTTCAAACAGACGACCACCAGGTTTCTGTAGTTGGTGGACGACTGCGTCGGCATCCACTACTTGAAAGCCTTGATTTCTTAGAAAATTTGTCACGGTTGACTTACCAGAGGCAATTCCTCCAGTGATTCCGATAATTTTTCCCATCAATTCCTCCTTTGACACTGAGGACAAAAATGGGTACCTCGTCCGCCTAGTTGGACTTTCTCAATCACAGTGCCACAACGTGAGCATTCTTGACCAGCCTTGTCATAGACCTGATGAAAATCCTGCATGGTTCCATCTTCCCCAAAGGCATTGGTATAGGTCCGAATGGTGGATCCACCTTTTTCAACAGCCTGTCCCAATACAGCAATGGTCTGGTCATGAATGGCAGTCGCTTCTTCTGCTGTCAGAGTCTGGGAAGGTCTAGCTGGATGAACCTGAGCTCGCCAAAGAACCTCATCCACATAGATATTGCCAAGTCCAGCTACCAAGGTCTGGTCTAGAAGATGGGATTTGATAGGTTTTTTGGACTTAGCTAGGGAAGTTTGAAAGACCTGCAAATCAAAGTCTTGTTCGCTTGGTTCAGGTCCTAGTTTTTTAGAAAGAAAGTAGACTTCCAAAAGGTCAGGCGCCAAGAGTTCCATAGTACCAAACTTGCGAACATCCTCATAAACAAGCGTGCCACCATCCGCAAACTGGAAGAAAATATGGGCATGCTTGCGTTCAGGAACCTGGTCCGGATAGTAAAAATACTTGCCCTCCATCCGCAGATGGGAAATCAAGACCTTGTCTGTCAGATAGAAAATCAAATATTTACCACGACGTCCCATTGACTCAATAATCTGACCAGGCACTTCCTTTTGAAACTCGTCCAAATCCGTCTTAATCATCTTGGGATAGCGAATTTCTATACTCGAAATCTTCTTTCCCAAAATCAATTTTTCCAAGCCACGTCGAACGGTTTCAACCTCAGGTAATTCAGGCATAAGTCCTCCTTCTGTAAAAACAAGAAGCAGGCATGAGCCCACCTCTACTTAGTATTCTTTTTCATTATAGCCAAAGTCAGCCAAATCTAGCTTTTTATCGCGCCAGTTTTTCTTGACCTTGACCCATGTTTCTAGGAAGACCTTGTCTCCTAGCATGAGTTCAATATCACGACGGGCCATGCTACCAATTTTCTTAAGCATAGCGCCACCTTTACCGATGATAATTCCTTTCTGACTATCGCGCTCAACCATGATAGTTGCACGAATGTGAACCTTGTCTGTCTCTTCATCTCGTTTCATAGAATCCACAACTACTGCAACAGAATGCGGAATCTCTTCACGAGTTAGGTGCAAGACTTTCTCGCGAACCATTTCTGAAACCAAGAATCGTTCTGGATGGTCTGTGATTTGATCAGACGGGAAATATTGGAAACCTTCGTCCAGATTTTCACTCAAAATATCCACTAGACGAGAGACGTTATTTCCTTGAAGAGCTGAGATTGGTACAATTTCCTTAAAGTCCATCTGATTTCGGAAATCATCAATCTGAGACAAAAGCTGGTCTGGGTGAACCTTATCGATCTTATTCACCACCAAAATCACTGGTACCTTGGCAGCCTTGAGACGCTCGATAATCATATCGTCCCCCTTACCACGCGCTTCATCAGCAGGCACCATAAAAAGGACGGTATCCACTTCACGAAGGGTACTATAGGCAGATTCGACCATGAAATCTCCGAGAGCTGTTTTAGGTTTGTGAATCCCTGGTGTGTCGATAAAGACAATTTGCTCCTTATCGGTCGTGTAAATTCCCATGATTTTGTTGCGCGTTGTCTGCGCCTTGTCACTCATGATGGCAATCTTTTGCCCCATAACGTGATTTAAAAAAGTTGACTTCCCAACATTGGGACGTCCTAAAATGGCTACAAAGCCTGATTTAAATGTCATAATTTCCTCTTACTGTTTAAAATAATAAATCCCAAATCCGTGGGAGAAAAATCAATGCGCCTGTTAAGGCTGCGAAAAGAGAGACCACTAATACCGCGCCAGCCGCCATATCCTTGGCATTTTTAGCCAGCATGGAAAAGTGATAGTGACTGGCCAAATCCACCACATTTTCAATAGCAGAGTTGATAATCTCAAAGGCTACTACCAAGAAAATGCTCAATAGGAGAAAGAGCCATTCGATTCGTGACACCTGAAAAACAAAACCTGCAAAGATGACTACTAGAGCCGTCACTGCATGTTTTCGCATATTGCGTTCTTCCTTTATGGCAGTAAAAATTCCTGTAAGAGCAAATTCTAAACTGGATATCAGGTCACGATTTTTCCATTTTCGTTTATTGTCTTGTGAGTCCATAGGCTGTCAAAATTTCTTCTTGTAAACCGAACATCTCCGCTTCTTCTTCCGGAGTGTAGTGATCATAGCCGTTAATATGTAAAAAGCCGTGTACTGCCAAGAAGCCCATCTCACGCTCAAAGCTGTGGCCATATTCCTCAGCCTGCTCATGAGCCTTATCAATAGAGATGAACAGTTCCCCAATATAGGCATCAAACTCAGACATCATCTCTGCCAATTCTGGATTTTCAAGTAAATCCTCTTCGTCAAAGGCAATTTCCAACTCTGGCTTATATTCAAGGCTGATGACATCTGTCGGACGGTCTGTGTCACGGTACTCAAGATTGAGTTCATGACTACGTTCATTGGTCACAAAGGTAACTGCCATCTCCTTGTCTTCTTTACCTAATTTTTGGGCTGCAAATTCCAAAATTTCTTGGGTTTGTTGCAACATTTCTTTTGAAACTTGACCAGTTTCATCTACCATTTCAATATACATGTGCTTCTCGTTTCTCTTTACTTGGCTTTATTATACCACATTTCCATGATTTTATTCTACCTTTTTGATATAATACTATGGAATACAATCACAAGGAGAGAACGATGTCATTTGACGGATTTTTTTTACACCACATGGTTGAGGAATTGCGAAGAGAGTTAGTAAATGGACGCATTCAGAAAATCAATCAACCTTTTGAACAAGAGTTGGTCTTGCAAATCCGCAGCAATCGCCAAAGCCATCGCCTGCTCCTTTCTGCCCATCCAGTTTTTGGACGCATTCAGCTAACCCAAACGACTTTTGAAAATCCAGCCCAACCTTCTACCTTTATCATGGTTTTGAGAAAGTATTTGCAGGGTGCCCTGATTGAATCGATTGAGCAAGTGGAAAATGACCGTATTGTGGAAATGACAGTTTCCAATAAAAACGAGATTGGAGACCATATTCAGGCTACCTTGATTATCGAAATTATGGGGAAACACAGTAATATTCTACTGGTTGATAAAAGCAGTCATAAAATCCTCGAAGTTATCAAACACGTTGGCTTTTCACAAAATAGCTACCGTACCTTGCTTCCTGGATCGACCTATATTGCTCCGCCAAGTACGGAATCTCTCAATCCTTTTACAATCAAGGACGAGAAACTCTTTGAAATCCTACAAACACAGGAAACGACAGCTAAAAATCTTCAAAGCCTCTTTCAAGGTCTGGGACGCGATACGGCAAATGAATTGGAAAACATTCTGGTTAGTGATAAACTATCTACTTTCCGTAACTTTTTCAATCAAGAAACCAAATCATGCTTGACTGAGACTTCCTTCAGCCCAGTTCCTTTTGCAAATCAAGTGGGAGAGTCTTTTGCAAATCTTTCTGATTTATTGGACACCTACTATAAGGACAAGGCTGAGCGCGACCGCGTCAAACAGCAAGCCAGTGAACTCATTCGCCGTGTTGAAAATGAACTTCAGAAAAATCGACATAAGCTAAAAAAACAAGAAAAAGAATTATTGGCGACAGACAATGCTGAAGAATTTCGTCAAAAAGGGGAATTGCTAACAACTTTCCTTCATCAAGTGCCTAACGACCAAGACCAGGTTATCCTGGACAACTACTACACCAACCAACCTATCACCATTGCGCTTGATAAGGCCTTGACTCCCAACCAGAATGCCCAACGCTATTTTAAACGGTATCAGAAACTCAAAGAAGCTGTCAAATACTTGACTGAGCTGATTGAGGAAACCAAGGCAACCATTCTCTATCTGGAAAGTGTAGAAACCGTCCTCAACCAAGCTGGGCTGGAAGAAATCGCTGAAATCCGTGAAGAATTGATTCAAACTGGTTTTATCCGTAGAAGACAGCGAGAAAAAATCCAGAAACGTAAAAAACCAGAACAGTATCTGGCCAGTGATGGAAAAACCATCATCTTTGTCGGCCGCAATAACCTGCAAAATGAAGAACTAACCTTTAAAATGGCACGCAAGGAGGAACTTTGGTTCCATGCCAAAGATATCCCTGGAAGCCATGTTGTCATCTCAGGAAATCTTGACCCATCCGATGAAGTCAAGACAGACGCGGCAGAACTAGCCGCCTACTTCTCTCAAGGTCGCCTGTCAAATCTGGTGCAGGTAGATATGATTGAAGTCAAGAAACTCAACA
>CAJZLM010000043.1:0-7758 GCA_916050595.1 Streptococcus mitis
TTGATAGACTCGCAGGTACAGGGCTTGAGTTATGTGTCGTGTAGCTGTTAAAAGAAAACATAACCTATGGTTGTAGACAAATATGCTGGCAGGTGTTTGGACGTGGGTTCGACTCCCACCGGCTCCATTGATAATTTACATTGTTTTGTAAATCTTTCTAAAACGTTGTTTTTACAACGTTTTTTATTTTATTCTTTGGTATTCTTTTGCAAAAAAAGAATACAACATTTTGTTGTATCCTAAATATTAAATCAAGTCCTGAATTTTCTTAAGTTTTTATCATATTTTCTGTTATAATTAAGGTGCCTTAAGAAAAATAATGAAAAAACTAAATGTTTTTCATATAGTTTTCATTGTTTTAATAGTTTAAAGTCAATCTTATTTTTCTCTAATAGAAAATAATGAAAAAGTAGGTTTAGAAAGAGGTAAGTATCTATGTCTTCTCATAAAAAAGTGTCACTCTCTGAGATTAATCAATCTATCGATACTCCAAATAACAATCATTTCTGGCAAAATTTAAATGCCTTTTTAGGTCCGGGTGCTCTTGTCGCAGTTGGTTATATGGATCCAGGAAACTGGATTACCAGTGTAGTCGGTGGTGCTTCCTATAAGTATAGTCTCTTGTTTGTTATCTTGATTTCATCTCTCATTGCCATGCAACTTCAGCAGATGGCAGGAAAGCTTGGTATTGTAACCCAGATGGACCTGGCTCAAGCAACGGCTCATCATTCACCTAAATGGCTTCGTTATAGTCTATGGGTGATTTTAGAATTAGCCTTGATGGCGACAGATCTGGCAGAAGTTCTAGGTTCAGCGATTGCTCTCAATCTTCTCTTTAAGATTCCGATTATGATAGCAATTCTCTTGACCGTGTTGGATGTTTTTCTCTTATTGCTTCTGATGAAATTTGGCTTTAAGAAGATTGAAGCTATTGTGACAACACTGATTTTAACCATTCTAGCAATTTTTACCTATCTGGTAGCTTTGTCACATCCAAGCTTCCAAGGAATCGTTGAGGGTTATCTACCGAATGCAACCTTATTTGAAAGTCCCTTGCCAGGGCATGAAAGTCAATTAACCTTGGCACTAGGGATCGTGGGAGCAACGGTTATGCCCCATAACCTCTATTTGCATTCTTCCTTGTCACAAACTCGGAAAATCAATCACAAGGACAAGAATGATGTTCGAAAAGCCGTGCGCTTTATGACCTGGGATTCAAATCTCCAATTATCCTTGGCCTTTGTGGTTAACTCCCTTCTATTAATTCTCGGGGCGGCTCTCTTTTTCGGCCATGCATCTGAGATTTCTGCCTTCTCTCAAATGTATAATGCCTTGCAGGATTCTACTATTGCAGGAGCTATAGCTAGCTCGACCTTATCAACCTTGTTTGCCTTGGCTTTATTAGCCAGTGGTCAAAATTCGACAATTACGGGTACCTTGACTGGACAAATCGTTATGGAAGGTTTCTTGCATATGAGATTGCCTCAATGGTTCATTCGTTTGGCAACTCGTCTCTTTGCCTTGTTGCCTGTCATGATTGTAGCGGTTCTGTTTGGTCATCAGGAAAAAACATTGGATCAGTTATTGGTTTATTCACAAGTCTTTCTTTCGATTGCTCTTCCATTTTCAATCTTCCCACTGATTTATCTAACTTCTAAGAAATCACTGATGGGAGAATTTACCAATGCCAAATGGAATACCATCCTTGGCTATATCGTTTCCATTATCTTAACAATTCTCAATGTGAAATTGTTATTTGATATTTTCTAAGAAATTCACCCGAGTTATAAAACAAGCATATAAGAAAAAAGATACCCAAGATTTCTTGGGTATCTTTTTTAAAATAAACGGAAGACATGGGATTCGAACCCACGCACGCTGTTACACGCCTACCGCGTTTCCAACACGGCCTCTTAAGCCTCTTGAGTAATCTTCCAATACTTACTCAAATAGTCTACCATAATGCCACTTATCTTGCAATAAAAATTTTGGAAATAAGAAAAATGATAGATTTTGAAAGAAAATGATAAAAAATGCTTGACTTTGAAAGAAAGTGTGATAGAATGAATAGTGTAAACGATAACAGGAGGTGATTCAGTGTTAAAAACAGAGCGGAAACAACTGATTTTAGAGGAGTTAAATCAACATCATGTAGTTTCTCTAGAAAAATTAGTTAGTTTGCTAGAGACCTCAGAATCAACGGTTCGAAGAGACTTGGATGAGTTGGAAGCGGAAAACAAGCTTCGTCGCGTGCATGGTGGAGCAGAAATACCCCACTCCTTGCAGGAAGAAGAAACCATTCAAGAAAAATCTGTCAAAAACCTTCAAGAGAAGAAGTTGCTGGCTCAGAAAGCAGCCTCTCTCATCAAGGAACAAGATGTTATCTTTATCGATGCTGGAACAACGACAGCCTTTTTGATTCATGAATTGGTTAATAAGAATGTCACAGTCGTGACCAACTCTATTCACCATGCAGCTCAGTTGGTTGAAAAGCAGATTCCAACTGTCATGGTTGGAGGAAGTGTCAAGATGGCAACAGATGCTAGCATCGGGGGCGTTGCTCTTAACCAGATTAACCAATTGCACTTTGACCGTGCCTTTATCGGGATGAATGGTGTGGACGATGGCTATTATACGACTCCTGATATGGAGGAGGGAGCTGTTAAGCGTGCTATTTTAGAAAATGCCAAACAGACCTATGTCTTGGTGGATTCGTCAAAAATTGGACAAACTTGCTTTGCCAAGGTAGCACCACTCAAACGAGCTATTGTTATCACAAGTCAAGGGCATGAGCTCTTGCAGGCTATTAAGGAGAAAACGGAGGTAATAGAAGTATGATTTATACAGTCACACTCAATCCATCCATTGACTATATCGTTCGTTTGGACCAAGTCCAAGTCGGTAGTGTCAATCGTATGGACAGTGATGATAAGTTTGCTGGTGGGAAAGGAATCAATGTCAGTCGTGTCTTGAAACGCTTGGATATTCCAAATACAGCGATTGGATTTATCGGTGGCTTTACTGGTAAATTTATCACAGATACTTTGGCAGAGGAAGAAATCGAGACACGTTTTGTCCAAGTGGCAGAAGATACTCGTATCAATGTTAAAATCAAAGCAGACCAAGAAACAGAAATAAACGGGACTGGTCCAAATGTGGAACCAGCCCAGTTAGAAGAATTGAAAGCTATTTTGTCTAGTTTGACTGCAGAAGACACGGTTGTATTTGCGGGTTCAAGTGCTAAGAATCTAGGTAATGTTATCTACAAGGAGCTAATTGCCTTGACCCGTCAGACTGGTGCGCAGGTGGTTTGTGATTTTGAAGGACAGACCTTGATTGATAGTTTGGACTACCAGCCACTTCTTGTAAAACCAAACAATCACGAACTTGGAGCTATCTTTGGAGTGAAACTCGAAAGTTTAGATGAAATTGAAAAATATGCTCGTCAGTTACTGGCTAAAGGTGCTCAAAACGTCATTATCTCTATGGCTGGTGACGGTGCCCTTCTTGTCACATCTGAGGGAGCTTACTTCGCAAAACCTATCAAGGGAACAGTCAAAAATTCAGTTGGTGCTGGTGATTCTATGGTTGCCGGATTCACAGGTGAATTTGTCAAATCAAAAGACGCAGTAGAAGCCTTCAAATGGGGAGTTGCTTGTGGAACGGCAACTACCTTCTCGGATGACTTGGCAACAGCAGAATTTATTAAAGAAACATATGAAAAAGTTGAGGTAGAAAAACGATGAAAATTCAAGACCTATTGAGAAAAGATGTCATGTTGCTGGATTTGCAGGCAACTGAAAAAACAGCTGTCATCGACGAGATGATTAAAAGTTTGGTAGATCACGGTTATGTGACAGATTTTGAAACATTTAAAGAAGGTATTTTGGCACGTGAAGCTTTGACTTCTACTGGTTTAGGAGACGGTATCGCTATGCCTCACAGCAAAAATTCTGCTGTCAAAGAAGCGACAGTTCTCTTTGCTAAGTCAAACAAGGGTGTTGACTATGAGAGTTTGGATGGACAAGCAACTGATCTCTTCTTCATGATTGCGGCTCCAGAAGGTGCCAACGACACTCACTTGGCTGCCTTGGCAGAATTGTCTCAATACTTGATGAAAGATGGCTTTGCTGACAAGCTCCGTCAAGCAAGATCAGCTGACCAAGTTATTGAACTTTTTGACCAAGCTTCAGAAAAAGCTGAGGAGCATGTTCAAGCGCCTGCCAATGAATCTGGTGACTTTATCGTAGCTGTTACAGCTTGTACGACAGGTATTGCCCACACTTACATGGCCCAAGAAGCTCTTCAAAAAGTGGCTGCTGAAATGGGTGTTGGAATCAAGGTTGAAACCAACGGTGCTAGCGGTGTTGGAAACCAACTAACTGCTGAGGACATCCGCAAGGCTAAAGCTGTTATCATCGCTGCAGACAAGGCGGTTGAGATGGATCGTTTCGATGGCAAGCCATTGATCAATCGTCCAGTTGCTGACGGTATCCGTAAAACAGAAGAATTGATTAACTTGGCTCTTTCAGGAGATGCTGAAGTCTACCGTGCTGCTAATGGAGCAAAAGCTTCGACAGCAAGCAACGAAAAACAAAGCCTTGGTGGTGCCTTCTACAAACACTTGATGAGTGGTGTATCTCAAATGTTGCCATTCGTTATAGGTGGTGGTATCATGATTGCCCTTGCCTTCTTGATTGACGGTGCTTTGGGTGTGCCAAATGAAAATCTTGGTAATCTTGGTTCCTACCATGAGCTAGCTTCTATGTTTATGAAAATTGGTGGAGCTGCCTTTGGTTTGATGCTCCCAGTCTTTGCAGGTTATGTTGCCTACTCTATCGCTGAAAAACCAGGTTTGGTAGCAGGTTTCGTGGCTGGTGCTATTGCCAAAGAAGGTTTTGCCTTTGGTAAAATTCCTTATGCCGCAGGTGGTGAAGCAACTTCAACTCTTGCAGGTGTCTCATCTGGTTTCCTAGGTGCCCTTGTTGGTGGATTTATCGCAGGTGCCTTGGTTCTTGCTATCAAGAAATACGTTAAAGTTCCTCGTTCACTTGAAGGTGCTAAATCAATCCTTCTCTTGCCACTTCTTGGAACAATCTTGACAGGATTTGTCATGCTAGCTGTTAACATCCCAATGGCAGCAATCAACACTGCTATGAATGACTTCCTAGGTGGTCTTGGAGGAGGTTCAGCTGTCCTTCTTGGTATCGTCCTTGGTGGAATGATGGCTGTTGACATGGGTGGACCAGTTAACAAAGCGGCTTATGTCTTTGGTACAGGTACGCTTGCAGCGTCTGTTTCTTCAGGTGGTTCTGTAGCCATGGCAGCAGTTATGGCTGGAGGAATGGTGCCACCACTTGCAATCTTTGTCGCAACTCTTCTTTTCAAAGATAAATTTACTAAAGAAGAACGCAACTCTGGTTTGACAAACATCATCATGGGCTTGTCATTTATCACTGAGGGAGCAATTCCATTTGGTGCCGCTGACCCAGCTCGTGCGATCCCAAGCTTCATCCTTGGTTCAGCAGTAGCAGGTGGACTCGTTGGTCTTACTGGTATCAAACTCATGGCGCCACACGGAGGAATCTTCGTTATTGCCCTTACTTCAAATGCTCTTCTTTACCTCGTTTCTGTCTTGGTAGGAGCAATCGTAAGTGGTGTAGTCTATGGTTACCTACGCAAACCACAAGCATAAAAAATAGAAAAATGAAAAGATTGGACCGTTTGGTGCAGTCTTTTTCTCTTTCCGAAATGCCTGTGAAATATGGTATAATAGAAGAATGGCAAACAAGAATACAAGTAAAACAAGACGGAGACCGTCTAAAGCAGAACTCGAAAGAAAAGAAGCGATTCAACGAATGTTGATTTCGTTGGGAATCGCGCTTTTATTGATTTTCGCAGCCTTCAAATTAGGGGCTGCAGGTATAACCCTTTACAATTTCATTCGCTTGCTGGTGGGTAGCCTAGCTTATCTGGCAATATTTGGCATCCTGCTCTATCTCTTCTTCTTCAAGTGGATACGAAAACAGGAAGGACTCTTATCAGGTTTTTTCACCATATTTGCTGGCTTACTCTTGATTTTTGAGGCCTACTTAGTTTGGAAATATGGTTTGGACAAGTCGGTTTTAAAAGGGACTATGGCTCAGGTTGTGACGGATCTGACTGGTTTTCGAACGACCAGTTTTGCTGGTGGAGGCTTGATTGGTGTTGGACTCTATGTGCCAACAGCCTTTCTCTTCTCAAATATCGGTACTTACTTTATTGGTTCTATCTTGATTTTAGTGGGTGCCCTCCTAGTCAGTCCTTGGTCTGTTTACGATATTGCTGAATTTTGCAGTAAAGGCTTTGCCAAATGGCGGGAAGGGCATGAGCGTCGAAAAGAGGAACGCTTTGTCAAACAAGAAGAAAAAGCTCGCCAAAAGGCTGAGGAAGAGGCTAGATTAGAAAAAGAAGAGGCTGAAAAAGCCTTACTCGATATGCCTCCTGTTGATATGGAAACGGGTGAAATTCTTACAGAAGATGTTGTGCTTGACGTTCCACCTGTTCCAGAAGAAGAGTGGGTAGAACCAGAGATCATCTTGCCTCAAGCTGAACTTGAATTCACTGAACAGGGAGATGGCTCTGATGTCGAAGATGTTCAGGTCGATTTTTCAGCAAAGGAAGCCCTTGAATACAAACTTCCAAGCTTACAACTCTTTGCCCCAGATAAACCAAAAGACCAGTCGAAAGAGAAGAAAATCGTTCGTGAAAACATCAAAATCCTAGAAGAAACTTTTGCTAGTTTTGGTATTAAGGTAACGGTTGAACGGGCTGAAATTGGGCCGTCAGTGACCAAGTATGAAGTCAAGCCAGCAGTCGGTGTACGGGTTAACCGCATTTCCAATCTAGCAGATGACCTCGCTCTAGCCTTGGCAGCCAAGGATGTCCGAATCGAAGCACCTATCCCAGGGAAATCTTTAGTGGGAATCGAAGTACCTAACTCCGAGATTGCGACAGTTTCTTTCCGCGAACTATGGGAACAATCTCAAACGAAAGCAGAAAATCTCTTGGAAATTCCTTTAGGGAAGGCAGTTAATGGCACCGCAAGGGCTTTTGACCTTTCCAAAATGCCCCACTTGCTCGTCGCAGGTTCAACGGGTTCAGGGAAGTCAGTAGCGGTTAACGGCATTATCGCTAGCATCCTCATGAAGGCGAGACCTGACCAAGTTAAGTTTATGATGGTCGATCCTAAGATGGTTGAGTTGTCTGTTTACAATGATATTCCCCACCTCTTGATTCCAGTCGTGACCAATCCACGTAAGGCCAGCAAGGCTTTGCAAAAGGTCGTGGATGAAATGGAAAATCGTTATGAACTCTTTGCCAAGGTGGGAGTTCGGAATATTGCAGGATTTAATGCCAAGGTAGAAGAGTTTAATGCTCAGTCTGAGTACAAGCAGGTTCCGCTACCACTCATTGTTGTAATTGTGGATGAGTTGGCTGACCTTATGATGGTAGCCAGCAAGGAAGTGGAAGATGCTATCATTCGTCTCGGACAGAAGGCGCGTGCTGCAGGTATCCACATGATTCTTGCAACCCAGCGTCCATCCGTTGACGTCATTTCTGGTCTGATCAAGGCCAATGTCCCATCTCGTGTCGCTTTCGCAGTTTCATCAGGAACAGACTCCCGTACTATTTTAGATGAAAATGGAGCTGAGAAACTACTTGGTCGAGGAGACATGCTCTTTAAACCAATTGATGAAAATCATCCAGTGCGTCTCC
>CAJZLM010000044.1:0-7629 GCA_916050595.1 Streptococcus mitis
TAACGGTCAAAACCTATGACGCGAAAGGGAATGAAGTCGAACAAGTCTTTGACAAGGCACCTGAAAAAGTTATCACAAACAATCTTTCAACCACTGAAATCTTATTGGAGTTGGGGTTGAAGGATAAAATTGTTGGCATGCTCAATCCAGACAATGCTGTGACGGACAAATACAAGGACGCGATTGCGACGATTCCTCAAATTGGGGATAAAAAAACAGTCTCACAAGAGACAGTCCTTTCTTATGAGCCAGACGCTGTGATGGGTCGAAACATGATGTTTTCTGAAAAATCCTTGGGGACAGTTAGCACTTGGAATGAAAACAAAATCCCAGTTTATACGCAAAAAGCTTCTCTCTCAACAATTCAGCAAGATTTGGGGAATATTGTAGAAGATGTCAAAAATCTGGGAATGATTTTTAATGTTCAGGACAAGGCTAATGAATACGCAGCCCAATTACAAACTAAAATTGACGCTGTTAAGAAAGCAAATCCAGCAAGTCAAGGTGAAAAGAAAAAGGCTTTGATTATGGTTGCTTATAATGATGAAACCTTCGGTGCCTACAAGTCTGCTTTGCAAGAAAGTTTGCTGAACCAACTTGGTTATACAAACGTTGCTACGGGGACATCAGGCTTGACCTTGGAAAATCTCGTGTCAATGGATCCTGAATTGATTATCTATGTAACCAGCGACCGCAATAAAAAATTGGATGAAAAAGCAGTAGAGTTGATGAAGGCAAATGCTGTTTTGGAAAGCGTTGCTGCTATTAAGAATCAAAAAATCATGACTATCTCTTACGATGAATTGATGGACTATGGTCCAGCAGTGATTGATTCCCTTGAGAAAATCAATGACTTTATCAATAAATAATGAGTTTGATTGGGAAGGAATTCAAGTCAAAATCAGCCTTCCTTCTAACTACGACCCCAATCAAACCTATCCGGCTATTTTATTGAATGATGGAAACTTGGATTTCCTATCGTCCCTTTCCGAATCTGTGATTTTAGTGGGCTTGACCTCTAAAAATCGCCTAGACGACTACACTCCCTGGAAGGCATCTGCTCTGAGAGATGGGGCTCCAGATTTTGGAGGTCAGGCCAAGGTCTATCATGATCATTTGTTCGAAGGTCTTTTAGACAAGTTGCAGTCGCTTTATCGCCTGGACGAAACTCGCCTTGCTTATGGAGGCTACTCACTAGGTGGTTTGGCGGCAGTCTACAGTCTTTTCAGCTTTGACAAGGTTTCCTGTGTCTTTTCGATCTGCGGTTCCTTTTGGTATCCTGATTTTGTGACCTACTGCAAGGAAGAAAATGTGAAAAATTTGGACTGTTTGCTGTATTTACAGAATGGTCAAACAGAAGGAGAACACCACACTAATCGCTTGGCTCAAGCACCAGTCTATGCTGAGCAGATCCATACCAGTCTTCAGAAACGCTATCCGAACGGCCAGTTTGTCTTTGACCCTTATGGACACCATGAACAAGTAGCTGAACGATTTTTAGCCTTTTCCAGCTGGTTGGCCCAAAAATGGAAAATCGAATAAAAAATTTATCCCTTGGCTTTTGCCAAGGGATTGTTGTATTTATTTAAGCAAGTTTTTCTCTTTTCTTATCTGGATTCCAGATAAAGCTTGCGATAAAGCTAAAGATGATGGTTAGGATAGCGAGGATAATGGCAAGGATGAGGGCAGGGATGCGGATAAGCCACCAGAGTGGGTTTGGTTTTTTATTATTGTGCCATTGTTTCGTTTCTTGGTCCAGACGTTGAAATTCTGTTTGGATACGATTGGCGACTGTTTCAATGCCTTCGTCATTCATTTTTTTGATATCTGAGATATCAATTGGATTTCCAAAGTTCATATCGACACGTTCACGACTAATCAAGCCCTTCAAAGTCATGGGACCTGTGTAGGTAACCGGCATAATACGGACCTTGGCTATTTTGGCAATCAGAGCTACGCCACCCTTGACATCGTTTGAGTGTCGGCTTCCACTTGGAAACATGATGAGAGAGCGGTCACTTTTTTTGAGAACATTGATAGGATATTTGATGGCTGAGGCGCTAGGATTTTCACGGTCGATAGGAAAGGCACCACACATACGAATCCACCAGCCAAAGATACGGTTGGTAAAGAGCTCTTTTTTGGCCATAAAGATAAATTGTTTTGGTTTGGTCGCAAAGGCCATGTAAACTGGATCCCACCAAGTGCGGTGAGGCGCAACCAAAATATAATTTTCATCTTGATTAGGAATTTTATCAGTATTATGATAGTGGGCATTGCCATTGATGGACCATAGGAGCAAGACAACCAATCCACGTAAATAAGTATAAAACATGCGATCTCCTTCGATTATTTTCTTGTTATTATTATACCTTATCAAAGGAGGGCTGGCAAACTTTTCCCTTGACTAGGTGCATATTTGGGGTGAGATTAGAATTCTGTTAAAAAAAATGATATGATAGAATTTATGGATAAAAATAAGATTATGGGATTAACCCAAAGAGATGTCAAGGAAAGACAGGCTAAGGGCTTGGTCAATGATTTTACTGCATCGGCCAGTACTAGCACTTGGCAAATCGTTAAACGAAATGTCTTTACCCTTTTTAACGCTTTGAACTTTGCCATTGCTTTGGCCCTTGCCTTTGTGCAGGCTTGGAGCAATTTGGTCTTTTTTGCTGTTATCTGCTTTAACGCTTTTTCTGGGATTGTGACCGAGCTGCGGGCTAAACACATGGTGGACAAGCTCAATCTCATGACCAAGGAAAAGGTCAAGACTATTCGTGATGGCCAAGAAGTGGCTCTGAATCCTGAAGAATTGGTGTTAGGAGATGTCATTCGTTTGTCTGCAGGAGAGCAGATTCCTAGTGATGCCTTGGTTTTGGAAGGCTTTGCGGAAGTCAATGAAGCCATGTTGACGGGGGAAAGTGATTTGGTGCAAAAGGAAGTGGATGCCTTGCTTTTGTCAGGAAGTTTCCTAGCCAGTGGGTCAGTTTTAGCTCAAGTTCACCATGTCGGTGCAGACAACTATGCTGCCAAACTCATGCTGGAAGCCAAGACCGTTAAACCAATCAACTCTCGTATCATGAAATCTTTGGACAGGCTAGCTGGTTTTACTGGGAAGATTATCATTCCTTTTGGTCTGGCTCTCTTACTAGAAGCCTTGCTTTTAAAAGGCTTGCCTCTTAAGTCGTCCGTTGTAAATTCGTCGACAGCCCTTCTGGGGATGTTACCTAAGGGAATTGCCCTTTTGACCATTACTTCGCTTTTGACTGCGGTGATTAAGTTGGGCTTGAAAAAGGTCTTGGTGCAGGAGATGTACTCTGTTGAGACCTTGGCTCGTGTGGATATGCTCTGTCTGGACAAGACGGGTACCATCACCCAAGGAAAGATGCAGGTAGAGGCTGTTCTTCCGCTGACGGCAACTTATGGTGAAGAGACTATTGCTAGCATCCTGACCAGCTACATAGCCCACAGTGAGGATAAAAATCCAACTGCCCAAGCCATTCGCCAGCGTTTCCAAGGCCAAGTAGCCTATCCTATGCTCTCTAATCTTCCCTTCTCAAGCGACCGCAAGTGGGGAGCAATGGAATTGGAAGGTTTGGGAACAGTTTTCTTAGGTGCACCTGAGATGTTGCTGGATTCTGAGGTCCCAGAAGCCAGAGAGGCCTTGGAGAGAGGTTCACGTGTATTGGTCTTAGCTCTCAGTCAGGAAAAACTGGACCATCACAAGCCACAGAAACCATCTGATATTCAGGCTCTAGCCTTGCTGGAAATCTTGGACCCGATTCGCGAGGGAGCAGCAGAGACGCTGGACTATCTCCGTTCTCAGGAAGTGGGCCTCAAGATTATCTCTGGTGACAATCCAGTCACTGTATCCAGCATTGCCCAGAAGGCTGGTTTTGTGGACTATGCCAGCTATGTAGATTGCTCAAAAATCACGGATGAGGAATTGATTGCTATGGCTGAGGAGACAGCTATTTTCGGACGTGTTTCCCCTCATCAAAAGAAACTCATCATCCAAACGCTGAAAAAAGCGGGTCATACAACAGCTATGACAGGAGACGGAGTCAATGATATTCTCGCCCTTCGTGAGGCGGATTGTTCTATCGTGATGGCGGAAGGGGATCCGGCGACGCGTCAGATTGCCAATCTGGTTCTCTTGAACTCAGACTTTAATGATGTTCCTGAGATTCTCTTTGAAGGTCGTCGCGTGGTCAATAACATTGCCCATATCGCCCCGATTTTCTTGATAAAGACCATCTATTCTTTCTTGCTCGCAGTTATCTGTATCGCCAGTGCTCTTCTGGGACGATCTGAGTGGATCTTGATCTTCCCTTTCATTCCGATCCAGATTACCATGATTGACCAGTTCGTGGAAGGTTTCCCACCATTCGTTCTGACTTTTGAGCGAAATATCAAACCTGTTGAGCCAAACTTCCTCAGAAGATCCATGCTTCGTGCTCTACCAAGTGCTCTCATGGTTGTGTTCAGCGTTCTTTTTGTGAAAATATTTGGAAGTAGCCAAGGTTGGTCTGAGTTAGAAATCTCAACTCTACTCTATTATCTCTTGGGGTCAATTGGTTTCTTATCCGTATTTAGAGCCTGCATGCCATTTACCCTATGGCGTGTCCTCTTGATTGTTTGGTCAGTAGGAGGCTTCCTAGCTACAGCTCTCTTCCCAAGAATTCAAAAACTGCTTGAAATTTCAACCTTGAATGGACAAACGTTACCTGTTTATGGGGCCATGATGTTGGTCTTTACCGTGATTTTCATCCTGACTAGTCGCTATCAAGCCAGAAAATAAAGAAAGGCTGCAATCTGTGGATTGCGGTTTTTTTAGGTGCAAGATTGCCAGCTGAAATGTGGTATAATAAGAGGTAATAGAGTTTTGGAAAGTGAGAGAAAATGATTTCAAAGAGATTAGAATTAGTGGCTTCCTTTGTGCCACAGGGAGCCATTTTACTCGATGTGGGGAGTGACCATGCTTATCTGCCTATCGAGTTGGTCGAAAGAGGACAAATCAAAAGTGCCATTGCAGGTGAGGTTGTGGAAGGTCCCTACCAATCTGCAGTCAAAAATGTTGAGGCTCACGGCCTAAAGGAGAAAATCCAAGTCCGTTTAGCCAATGGATTAGCAGCTTTTGAAGAGGGAGACCAAGTGTCTGTCATTACCATTGCTGGTATGGGTGGTCGTTTGATTGCTAGGATTTTAGAAGAAGGCTTGGACAAGTTAGCTAATGTAGAACGATTGATCCTCCAGCCTAATAATCGTGAAGACGACTTGCGTATCTGGCTACAAGAGAATGGGTTTCAGATTGTAGCTGAAAGCATCTTAGAAGAAGCTGGCAAGTTTTACGAGATTTTGGTGGTGGAAGCAGGACAAATGAAGCTATCAGCCAGCGATGTCCGCTTTGGACCTTTCTTGTGCAAAGAGGTCAGTCCAGTCTTTGTCCAAAAATGGCAAAAAGAAGCTGTTAAGCTAGAGTTTGCCCTCGGACAAATCCCAGAAAAAAATCTGGAGGAACGTCAAGTTCTAGTAGATAAAATTCAAGCCATCAAGGAGGTTCTCCATGCTAGCAAGTGAAGTGATTAACGCGTATGAAGCTTTTTGCCCTCAGGAGTTTTCCATGGAGGGAGACAGTCGTGGCCTGCAAATTGGAACTTTGGACAAGGATATCCAAAGTGTCATGGTTGCTCTGGATATTCGTGAAGAAACGGTGGCTGAAGCCATTGAAAAGGGTGTGGACTTGATTATTGTTAAGCACGCGCCGATTTTCCGTCCCATCAAGGATTTGGTAGCTAACCGTCCACAAAATCAGATTTACATTGATCTCATCAAGCATGACATCGCGGTTTATGTCAGCCATACCAACATTGACATCGTTGAAAATGGCCTCAATGACTGGTTCTGCCAGATGCTAGGAATCGAGGAGACGACTTATCTTCAGGAAACAGGCCCTGAACGTGGGATTGGTCGTATTGGGAATGTTCAGTCTCAGACATTTGGAGAATTGGCCCAACATGTCAAGCAAGTCTTTGGTCTAGATAGTCTTCGAATGGTGCATTATCAAGAGACTGATTTGCAGAAGCCTATTTCAAGAGTGGCCATCTGTGGTGGTAGCGGGCAGTCATTCTATAAGGATGCTTTGGCAAAGGGGGCAGAAGTTTATATCACTGGTGATATTTACTACCACACTGCCCAGGATATGTTGTCTGATGGGTTACTGGCATTGGACCCAGGTCACTATATTGAAGTGCTTTTTGTGGAAAAAATTTCTGCACTCCTTACTCAATGGAAGGCTGAAAATGGCTGGACAATTGATATTGTACCTAGTCAAGCATCGACCAATCCTTTCCACCATATCTAGTTAGAAGGTGAAGACAATGAAAAAAGTTGCCATTATTGGAGCAGGGATTGTAGGTGCAACAGCTGCCTACTACCTCTCTAAAGAAAGTGACCTAGAAGTAACCGTCTTTGACCATGGACAAGGTCAGGCTACCAAGGCCGCAGCGGGAATTATCAGTCCTTGGTTTTCCAAACGTCGCAATAAGGCCTGGTACAAAATGGCGCGCTTGGGGGCTGACTTTTATGTGGATTTATTAGCTGATTTAGAGAAGTCAGGACAAGAAATCGACTTTTACCAGCGTTCGGGAGTCTTTCTCCTGAAAAAGGATGAAACTAAGTTGGAAGAACTCTATCAACTAGCCCTCCAGCGTAGAGAAGAATCTCCTTTGATAGGCCGGTTAGCTATTTTGGACCAAGCATCAGCTAATGAACTATTCCCAGGATTGCAGGGATTTGACTGCTTGCTCTATGCTTCTGGTGGAGCGAGAGTAGATGGTCAGCTCTTAGTGACTCGTTTGCTAGAAGCCAGTCAAGTCAAGCTGGTCAAAGAAAAAGTGACCCTGACACCGTTAGCATCAGGTTACCAGATTGGCGAAGAGGTGTTTGATCAGGTTATTTTGGCGACGGGAGCTTGGTTGGGGGATATGTTAGAACCCTTGGGTTATGCTGTGGATGTCCGTCCTCAAAAGGGGCAACTCCGAGATTATCAACTTGCCCAAGACATGGAAGCTTACCCTGTTGTTATGCCAGAAGGGGAGTGGGATTTGATTCCTTTTGCAGGTGGGAAATTATCCCTAGGCGCTACTCATGAAAATGACATGGGATTTGATTTGACGGTAGATGAAACCTTACTCCAACAAATGGAGGAGGCAGCCTTGCCTCACTATCCAGTTTTAGCTAGAGCGACTTCAAGAGCTGAGCGTGTGGGAATCCGTGCCTATACCAGTGATTTCTCTCCTTTCTTTGGGCAGGTACCAGAATTGGCAGGTGTCTATGCTGCTAGTGGACTAGGTTCATCAGGCCTCACAACTGGTCCTATCATTGGTTACCATCTAGCTCAACTGATCCAAGACAAGGAGTTGACCTTGGACCCTCTAAACTACCCAATTGAAAACTATGTCAAACGAGTAAAAAGCGAATAATACTCAATGAAAATCAAAGAACAAACTAGGAAGCTAGCCACAGGCTGCTCAAAGCACTGCTTTGAGGTTGTGGATAGAACTGATGAAGTCAGCTCAAAACACTGTTTTGAGGTTGTGGATAGAACTGACGAAGTCAGTAACC
>CAJZLM010000045.1:0-7598 GCA_916050595.1 Streptococcus mitis
CTGTGCAAATAAAATAAATAAAATAATTAAATAATCGATACTGGTGGAAATATAAACACCAATAGCAGATATGATTGTCTGTCCCATAAAAAACCTCCTGTATTGGTCAGTAATAAATCAGCAGATTTTAGGAGAGCACAGACACATTAATTTAGCTATCGCTAGTGGGTAATGTCGAACATAGGAAAGCATTTTACTCCTCCTCAAAACGTAGTTACAAAGTAATTTCTAACTGGAATTCGGTGACTACTTCCATGTAAAGTATAACATACTATACTTTACTTCGTAAAGTGTGGGCTCTCCGAGGGGGCTTGCAGACAGCTACTCGGCTTTTCAAGCCGAGTAGCTACGCACCCTTATGGTGTAATTAGCTGATACCATTTGAGGTTTTTGTAGTCTCCAAAATTGTGACCGATAAAACACACAATCCGCTATTAAGGTGGGTTACTCAGTTTTTGTAGTCTCCAAAATTGTGACCGATAAAACCTCAATAAAAAAGCCCTCTGAAGTCAGAGAGCTGATTTGAGCCCGGGCTAAAATCCATACAAAAAAGCTACCCATTTTAGAGTAGCTTCATTATCAAGATATGCTCAATTGAACACGGCCTAAGCACTTGGCAAAAAAGATAAAATTTCCTAAAAACTAAAGTTTCTTCGTCAATTTTCCTATTTTTGCTTTGTGCTTTTGACGGCCTTTGTATCTTGAATTAACGACGAAGTCCTAGAGAGTTGATCAACTCACGGTAACGGTTAACGTCGTTTTTACGCAAGTATGCAAGCAAGTTACGACGGCGACCGATTTTCTTCATCAATCCACGGTAAGTAGCGTGGTCTTTTTTGTGTTGTTTGATGTGTTCGTTAAGGTGGTTGATTTCCCAAGTAAGGACAGCAACTTGAACCTCTACTGAACCTGTATCACCTTCGTGACGTGCATATTGTGCGATGATTTCATTTTTTTTCTCTTTTGAGATTGCCATGATGTTTCTCCTTTTTATTTGGCTTCATCCGAGTGACAGGTTGGCATGCCTGTAACCAAGAAGAAGTTATTTGTCTTTACGACAATCCCTATTCTACCAATAACTAACTTCTTTGTCAACAGATTTACTTTCTTGTTTTAAACATGCTATAATAATCATAGCAAGAGATTTAAGTTATCTGTTTTTTTAAAACGAGGTGATTATCATGCGTAGATTCTATTTCCATCTCCCCTACTATCTGGTCATATCCTTCTTTTATTGGCCACTTTATGAGTTGTTCTTGCTAGTTGTTTCTGACCCCCTTACACTCAAGGGACTCTATATAAACAATCTTCTCTTCTTTACACCTCTGGTAATCTTGATTATATCGCTACTCTATAGCTACCGTTTCCGTTTCTCACTTTGGTGGTTAATTGGTAACGGACTGCTCTTTTGCTTTACTATCATAACCTTTGGTGAATTTATCTGGTTTTACTTTTTAGCCTATGAAATCTTTGCTCTGGTGGGCATGGCTTCCGGTATTGGTATCAAGTATATTCTACAAAAAATGAAAAACAAAAAACTTTCACAAAATCCTTGAAAAATCTCACAATCATGCTATAATAATCCATAGAGACAAGTCACTTAGTCCCTTTCTACTAGAGAGTGCGTGGTTGCTGGAAACGCATAGGAAGCCTAAACTGATACTACTCTTGAGTTTTTTATGAAAACATAAAACGGTGGCCACGTTAGAGCCAATCAGAGGTGTCCCTCTTTTTTGAGGAACATAAATGAAGGTGGAACCACGTTGCGACGTCCTTTCGAGGATGTCGCTTTTTGTTTTTCTAGCTTTCACAGTCCTCTGTCCCTGTTTTCAGAATAGGGTTAACACATTCGTCAATAATATAAGTAAGGAGAACATCATGATTAACATTACTTTCCCAGATGGCGCTGTTCGTGAATTCGAATCTGGCGTTACAACTTTTGAAATTGCCCAATCTATCAGCAATTCCCTAGCTAAAAAGGCCTTGGCTGGTAAATTCAACGGCAAACTCATCGACACTACTCGTGCTATCACTGAAGATGGAAGCATCGAAATTGTGACACCTGATCACGAAGATGCCCTTCCAATCTTGCGTCACTCAGCCGCTCACTTGTTTGCCCAAGCAGCTCGTCGTCTTTTCCCAGACATTCACTTGGGTGTTGGTCCAGCCATCGAGGACGGCTTCTACTACGATACTGACAACACAGCTGGTCAAATCTCTAACGAAGACCTTCCTCGTATCGAAGAAGAAATGCAAAAAATTGTCAAAGAAAACTTCCCATCAATTCGTGAAGAAGTGACTAAAGACGAGGCACGTGAAATCTTTAAAAACGACCCTTACAAGTTGGAATTGATTGAAGAACACTCAGAAGACGAAGGCGGTTTGACTATCTATCGTCAGGGTGAATATGTAGACCTTTGCCGTGGCCCACACGTCCCTTCAACAGGCCGTATCCAAATCTTCCACCTTCTCCATGTAGCAGGTGCTTACTGGCGTGGAAATAGCGACAACGCTATGATGCAACGTATCTACGGTACAGCTTGGTTTGACAAGAAAGACTTGAAAAACTACCTTCAAATGCGTGAAGAAGCTAAGGAACGTGACCACCGTAAACTTGGTAAAGAGCTTGACCTCTTCATGATTTCTCAAGAGGTTGGTCAAGGTTTGCCATTCTGGTTGCCAAACGGTGCGACTATTCGTCGTGAGTTGGAACGCTACATCGTAGACAAAGAGCTAGCTTCAGGCTACCAACACGTCTACACTCCACCACTTGCTTCTGTTGAACTTTACAAGACTTCTGGTCACTGGGATCATTACCAAGAAGACATGTTCCCAACTATGGACATGGGGGACGGGGAAGAATTTGTCCTTCGTCCAATGAACTGTCCGCACCACATCCAAGTCTTCAAACACCATGTTCACTCTTACCGTGAGTTGCCAATCCGTATCGCTGAAATCGGTATGATGCACCGTTATGAAAAATCTGGTGCCCTCACTGGTCTTCAACGTGTACGTGAAATGTCACTCAACGACGGTCACCTCTTTGTGACTCCAGAACAAATCCAAGAAGAATTCCAACGTGCTCTTCAGTTGATTATCGATGTTTATGAAGACTTCAACTTGACTGAATACCGCTTCCGCCTCTCTCTTCGTGACCCTCAAGATACTCACAAGTACTTTGACAACGATGAGATGTGGGAAAATGCCCAAACTATGCTTCGTGCAGCCCTTGATGAAATGGGTGTTGACTACTTTGAAGCCGAGGGCGAAGCAGCCTTCTACGGACCAAAATTGGATATCCAAGTTAAAACTGCACTTGGAAAAGAAGAAACCCTTTCTACTATCCAGCTTGACTTCTTGCTTCCAGAACGCTTCGACCTTAAATATATCGGAGCTGACGGTGAAGAACACCGTCCAGTTATGATCCACCGTGGGGTTATCTCAACTATGGAACGCTTCACAGCTATCTTGATTGAGAACTACAAGGGTGCCTTCCCAACATGGCTTGCACCACACCAAGTAACCCTCATCCCAGTATCTAACGAAAAACACGTGGACTACGCTTGGGAAGTGGCTAAGAAACTCCGTGACCGTGGTGTCCGTGCAGACGTAGATGAGCGCAATGAAAAAATGCAATTCAAGATCCGTGCTTCACAAACCAGCAAAATTCCATACCAATTGATTGTTGGAGACAAGGAAATGGAAGACGGAACAGTCAACGTTCGCCGTTATGGCCAAAAAGAAACACAAACTGTCTCAGTTGATGACTTTGTTCAAGCTATCCTAGCTGATATCGCCAACAAATCACGCGTTGAGAAATAAGATATAAAACCTGGGATAAAATCCTAGCTACCTAAAAAGCAACAACTATTTCAGCTGTTGCTTTTTATATTTTATTTAACCTGAGCTAGTAGTGATTGGTCAAACCACCACAAATGATATCCTCCCAAGATTTGCTTTCATGAGTTAGATAAGGTCAATATCCTCAATCCTTGTCTGCTTCATTTTCTTTTACGAGATCGTTTTGTGAATCTTTTTCAGAGAGTTTTTGATCAATATACTTGTCAATGTTTTCATAAAATTCCTTGGTCGCTTCACTATCTAATGTTGGCGAGTTCTGAACTTGATTCACTTTCAATTGAACAGATTGAATACCGTAAGAGGCTTGTTTTTGGTGGAGTGTTTCTAATTCTTCTTCTGAAATCGGATCTCCAACAACCGTCAAGACCAATTCATTGTTACTTGACTTGTAGACTTGATTAATAACCGTATAATTGGCGAACTCTTTTCCTACAAACTGTTTGATCCCTTCTTTGCGCGCTTGTTCTATTGTCAGAGTAACTGCCGAATAGCTAGCTGGAAGAATCAACAATACAATCAAAGAAATCAAGCCAATTCTCATTTTAATGCTCAGCTCTTTAAATGAAGTTAAAGGAGATTTTCTCATCAAAATTCTTGTTCCAACAATGTTGGCTAGCATGATAAAGACACAGTTGATCAAGAAAAGATAGAGAGCCCCCAATAAAAATCGTACATTCCCATTAGCTAAACCATAGCCAGCAGTACAGATAGGCGGCATCAGAGCTGTAGCAATGGCTACTCCTGGCACGATATTGTTTGCTTCTTTTTTCCTTGAACCGATCACACCAGCAATCCCACCAGCAATAGCAATGAGGACATCCCAAATGGTTGGAGAGGTTCGTGCAATCAACTCGCTACTTGCATAAGACAAGGGAGAAATCCAGAAATACAGAGTCGAGACAAGCAAACTGACCAACACTTGAGTCAATAAAACCTCTAGAGATTGCTTGATTAAACGCGTATCAAAAATAGCTAAACCGAATCCCAGTCCAACAATCGGTGTCATGAGAGGTGAAATTAACATGGCTCCAATAATAACAGCTGTTGAATTCATATTTAGACCGATAGAGGCAATAAAAATTGCACACATCAAAATCGCTGTATCTCTCAATCGAACATGAAGGTCATCGTATAATTTCTCACGGTATTCCCGTGTTGAATAATTGGCAGTCATTTGTCCTCTCCTCTTTCCTTATTTAAATCGGTATAATAATTAATAATAACAGCTGATAAACAGCCAAAAAATATGAGCCCATAAATCGTCAAGAAGACACTGGTAATCCTTCCAATCAAGGTCACAGCTAGGAGATCCCCGTAGCCGACAGTCGTCGAAGTCACAAAAGCATACCAAAGACCGTCTCCGTAATTTGTGATAGCAGGTTCAACTAGGAAAAGCACGCCTCCTGACCCAAAAACAAAGGTCACAAAACTCAGAGCAAACCGAGTAAAACCCGTAACCTGTATAATATGCCATAACATTTTTAAACGTCTCATTTGTTCTCCTTATTCATACTAGCTCCTGACCGAGCCGTTTTTTCCAATAATCAAAGTGAAGATAGGACATGATCTCCATCAGAGAAAGATAGACAAACTGATAGATCTGATTTAAGCTGATTATCAACTGATATTGTTTGAAAAATGACTGGAAGAAAGACCAGATATGACTGTCTTGAATCAGTCCCTTCTTAACATCAGACAGGATATTAGCTAAAGCTCCCAAGGACTGAAACGGTAAATCCTTGACATTTATATAGATCCGGTCCACCACATCATTCAGACTGGTATCTTGGATGGCATGAAATTCTCCAAAGAGAACTCCTGCCGCTCCAAGAGTAGAAACAAATTCCACCAAATAATTTCTGAGGAAATTTTCTCAACCTTTTCCCATAATGTGTTTAGTGCCATCCATAACGATCCCAACCAGAAAAAGGAAAGAAAACAAGCAAAGAAATTTTGCCGTAAATCCCAAAAAGCTTCAAGACTTGGTGTTGTTGGTTTTTCTAACTCTAAAATCAAGATGGTCATAATAATTGCTAGAACAGCATCTGTCAATACAATTAATCTGTCTTTCTTCATCGGATTGCATCCCCTTTCTTTTTTGTAACATTCTATCTTATCGCATAATATTGGATATTCTTTCATAATCCGACTACAAACAAAAATAAACCAAAAAGTCTGTCCCTATTATGCTATATTTAACTCTAGAAGTATTCATCCATCTAATTAATAAATATATCATATTTCACAATAAATGACTACTATCAAAGATACATTTTCTTTCAAATTCCTCCCTTTTCAACTTGGCTAACTTGACCTGCATTACCTAGGTCGCTTTGCTTTAAATTATACTTTTTTCTTAAACATTTGATACGAGTAGGTATTTCTTGTGAGTAATTTTCATCAAAAAATTTCATAGATAAGTCCTATATATAATCATGGTAAAGTAGTAAAAATAGTTGTTATCCTAGTTGATTAAAAAAATCTCTGATTTCCTCATCTTTTATAAAATAATATATAATTTTCCCCTCTCTTCTAGTATCCAAGATGTTTTGATTGGCTAGTTTACGAAGATGGTGGGAGGCAGATGCCATACTGAGATTTAGTAAACAGGCTATATCACAGACACAGAGTTCTTCAACAGCAAGGAGATAAAAGATGATATTTATCTGTTTATTATCGGTAAACTTTGATAAAATACGAAGTGATTTTTGGACTTTTTCCTTTTCAAGGTAGTTCGTTGCGGTTGTAACATTTTGTTGATTTATAACATCCACTTGACAGATACTATCTTTTTTCATAATTTTTTCTCCTAGCCTAACACAGCCCATAGCATGTCAAAGCTGTTGTTTTCAATCAGGATATACATCCCCAATCCTAAATAAACAACGGCAATAAACCATCTGCTATATTTTTCCAAAGTTTCTCCAACAGAAGGGACTTGTGCCAATTTTTGGGCAGAAAAAACCAAGAGATAAATCATGACTAGAAAGGTAAGTAAAGCCACTATCAAATTCGCTAAATTTAAGGTAATAAAATATGGGACAAAAACACCAATATTGTCAGCACCACAACTTGCAAAAGTAATCATAGCGACTAGAAAAATCAGGTTTTTATTATCTTTGCGCAAACCATCTTTTGCAATAGCTTCTCCATCAGAATCTCCTAAAAGCAAAACTTTGAGTCCTAGGAAAATTGGAATCAAACCGAGCAAACCTAAAATCTCTTTACTAGGAATATAATTTAAGACAAATGCAAAAAGCAAACTTAGCAATATTAGACTAACAGAGCCTAGAAATTGTCCTAAATAGATGTTAATGATGTCCTTTCTGCTTTTTCTTTTGGCAAAAAATAACATTAGGATAATAAGTAAGTCTACGGCTGTCCCAGAATACAGGATTATTGAAGTAACAACATTTTGAATCATAAAACACCTCATTCAAATATATTTTTGAATGTATTCTAACATTAAACTTTGTAGATGTCAACTTCAGCTCCATCAAAATATAGATAAGAAGGTAGTGTACCAAACATTAAAAAGCCCTGCCATCGAAATGATAGCAGGGCTTAACTTCAATATCCAGATGATATATTTATCTAAAAAAGGTAGAGTAAAAGGTAGAGTTTTTATTGATTTGTAGTGCGATATAATGAGTTTCCAAAAATCAAAAATCGCTTAAAATCAATATTTTGACATCTATTGGCGTGTACTGAAACCCTTACTTAACCTCTGTAAGGAT
>CAJZLM010000046.1:0-7568 GCA_916050595.1 Streptococcus mitis
CAAACGTTTGAGCGTCTGGTTTGCAGTTTGTCGTCTCATGCTAGTTCTCCTTTCCATGCTGTGATGCATTGATTTCACGATAGACTTGACTAGTTTGCATCAATTCCTCGTGCTTGCCGATAGCTAGGAGCTCACCTTTTTCCAAGAGGAGAATCTGGTCAGCCATCTGAAGTGTCGAAGTCCGTTGAGAAATCAAGATTAAGCTCGTATTTGGCAGATTTTCTCGAATAGCTTTCAAGAGCCTGGACTCGGTGATAGTGTCGAGGGCCGAGGTCGCATCATCTAGGATAAGGAACGGAGCTTGGCGCAAGACTGCTCGGGCGATAGACAACCTTTGTTTTTGTCCGCCTGAGAAATTTCGACCTCCTGCCTCAACAGTGGTATCCAAGAGTCCTTCCTTTTCACTGACAAAATCCTTAGCTTGCGCAATCTCCAAGGCCTGCCAGAGTTCTTGGTCAGATACTTCTTGATTTAAACCCAAAGTCAAGTTGGAACGAATGGTTCCCTTAAAGAGTTCGACCTTTTGTGGCACATAGGAAATCCAAGACCGCCACTGCTCCAAATTAAGAGGACTAGATCCATCTCGATAAAGGTCAATGCTTCCCTGATCTGCTGGATAAAGACCAAGTAGGACTTGCACCAAGCTTGATTTACCAGAACCTGTTCCCCCAATGATACCAAGGATTTGCCCTTGCTTCATATCAAAAGAAATGTCTCTCAGAGAAGGCTGGGCCGCATCAGGATAGGTAAAGGTCAGTTCTTGAACTTGTAAAACCTGATCACTGGTAGCTTGCTTTTGTTCTAACTCTGAATAAATGTCTTCTGGAGTTTCGGCAAAGACTTCCTCGATTCGCTTGGCTGAGATATAGGATTGATTGAGGGAATTTATCAGCATGGCGAGCTTAACCAATTCCACCAAAATTTGCAAGAGGTAGTTGATAAGAGCAATGAGAGCACCTTGACTGAGCAATCCTCCTTGAATAGAAATATAGCCTTGACAGATAATGACTAGGAGAGTTCCATTTACAATCAGATAGGTCAGGGGTGTTAATAAACTGGACCAGAAACCCGTCTTTTCTTGTAAACTTGCATAAACTTGGTTAAGGGTCTGAAAAATCTGTAACTCTCGTTTTTCTTGTCCAAAAGCCCGAATAACCCGCATCCCTTGTAATTGCTGGCGCGTTTCCTGAACCAGCTGGTCCGTTTTCTTTCTCAGACTGCTGTAGAGAGGATTGACTAGTCTAGAGAGCCCTACAATAACAATGGCCAAAATGACAACCATGACCAAGAACCATAAAGTCAGCTCAGCTGAGATTCGATAAGCCATAAAAATGGCACCAAAAACGATAATGGGCGCTCGCAAAAAGAGACGCAGGAATTGATTGATACCAGTCTGAATCTGGTAGGTATCCGAAGTCAAGCGAGTGACCAAACTAGAAGTTGTCAGACGGTCTCTGCTGTCCTTGGGCAAGGAAAGAATATGTCGATAGAGGTCGTTTGTCAATTCCTTGGCAAAACCCACCGCAGCCTTAGCTGAGTAAAACTGAGCTACCAAGGCCACTACCACACCAATTACTGCAAAGATAAGGAGCAGACCAATCTGCATCCATAGATGACCTTGATCTCTCTGGGGCAAGGATTGGTCAACAATCCCAGCAATCACCATGGGAACCAAGAGCTCAAACACAGCTTCTAAAAGCTTGAACAAGGGGGCTAAAATCGATTCCTTGATGTAGGGTTTGAAGTAAGATAATAGGTGTTTCATAAATCCCTTCTATTCGTATTCTGAAAATGAAGAAAGTGGGAAGTACCCACCCTCTCTGTTTTATTTATTTAAGTATGGCAATAGAAAACCATATCCTGCCTCTTCCATATCATCCTTGGCTACAAAACGCAAGGAAGCAGAATTAATACAGTAACGAAGGCCACCTAACTCACTTGGGCCATCTGTGAAAACATGACCCAAGTGAGCATTGCCCGACCGAGAACGAACCTCAATTCGCTCCATTCCATGGCTGAGATCCTTGTAATAATGAATCAATTCCTTGGAAATCGGACGGCTAAAACTTGGCCAACCACATCCTGAGGCAAACTTATCCTTGGCAAAAAAGAGGGGCTCACCTGTCGTAATGTCTACATAAATTCCTTCTTCAAAAGTTTGGTCATAGATATTGGTAAATGGAGCCTCTGTAGCAGCTTCTTGGGTAACACGATAGGATTCTTCAGATAAACTGCCCTTTAACACCTCTTGACTAGGCTTTTCATAGTTAGAGGCATCAATCAATGGCTTATCAGCATCGGTCACATCGATATGACAGTAACCTGAAGGATTCTTCTTAAGATAGTCTTGGTGGTAATCTTCAGCTAGAATGTAATGACGTAGTTTCTCCACTTCCACTGCAATCTTTCGACCAAGCATGCGCTCCTGCTCCTGCACCACAGTGTAGATAGCTGGCAAGTCTGCTTCATCTTGGTAATATATACCGGTCCGATACTGACGTCCACGGTCATTCCCTTGTTGATTGACTGATAATGGATCAATAACACGGAAATAATAAAGCAAAATTTCTCTGAGTGACACTGCCTTCTCATCGTAAATCACTTGAACCGTTTCTGCATGATCTGTTTCCTTGAGTAGCTGGTAATTTGTCGTTTCGACTTGTCCATTAGCGTAGCCGACACTGGTTGCTAGCACTCCAGAAATGCGTGAAAAATATTCCTCTAGGCCCCAAAAACAACCACCTGCTAGATAAATTTCTGCCATCTTTATTTCTCCTTTATCAAGTTTGTAACTAGACTTCTTTTCAAAAAAAGGATAGGAAGCCCTCTGGTCGAGAGTTTCCCCATCCTATCTTCTATTCTTTATTTTGCTTCGACACGGACACCTTGGGTATCAACTTTCAAGCCATGAAGTTTTCCTTTGAAAGGTTGCTTTTCCAATTCTGCCTTAATCGTTGGCATCTTGTCATGAGAAGCCAAGACCATAACTGTCGGCCCAGCACCAGAAAGGTAGGTTGCATAGGCACCATTTTCTTTGGCTACTTGCTTAATCGTCGCAAATTCTCTCACCAAGTCCTGACGATAGCGTTCGTGGAAGAGGTCTCCCTCAATCGCTTGGCCAGCAGTCACCATGTCTCCTGCCAACAAGGCTGCAACCGCCACATTGGCGATAGAGCTAGCTGCAACAGCTTCCTTGTAAGACAATTTCTTAGGTAAGACACCACGGCTGTCTCGAGTACGCAATTCATAGTTTGGAATGTAGGCTAGGAAATCACATTCTGGGAAGTCTGCTACAATAGCTGAAACTTCCCCATCAACAGAGCTTGCAATAACGAGATTACCATAAATGGCCGGAGCTACATTGTCAGGATGTCCTTCAATCTTGGTCGCTAACTGCAATTTTTCATGGTCAGATAAGTTGAGATTTCCCAGTTGGTTGGCTAGTTCAATCCCAGCAACGATAACAGAGCTGGAAGAACCCAAACCACGCGCCAAGGGAACATCACTGGTCATTTTCAAGCGTCTTGGTTGCAAGTCTGGTACAATTTGCAAGGCAATTTTGAGCAAGAGATTACGCTCGTCATGTGGAATCCATTTGCCAATCTGGTGTTCAATCAACCACTCATCTCGTTCTTCACAGACCTCAATTTGAAGATACTTGGTTACAGCTACACCGACCGAGTCAAAACCTGGCCCGATATTGGCACTGGTTGCAGGTACAATAATCTTCATCTTATTCTCCTAGCACCTTGAAGGTATTCAAGAGGTCGAATTCTGAAACCTTCTTCAATTCATCTGAGACATTTTCAAGCTGGGCTTTATTAATCTTGTGTGTGATGATCACAACACGCGCCTTGTCACCATCTTTTCCATCTTGTAGGATTTGCTTGAAGGAAATATCTTGAGCATTGAAGATTTCAGCCAATTTCAAGACCTGACCTTTTGAGTCTGGAGCCAAGATTGAGAAGTAGTAGTTTGCTTTAACATCCTCAGGATTTGCCAAGACCAAGTCACGGCTGTATTCGTTGAAATCTTTACCAATGGTTCCATCATTCAAGCGACGAACGATACGGACAATATCCGCCACAACACTTGTCGCAGTTGGTTTTTGACCAGCACCTGGTCCATAGTACATAGACTCACCAATACCGATAGATTCTACAAAGACAGCGTTCATTACGCCATTCACACTGGCAAGTGGGTGTGCTTTAGGTAGGAAGGTTGGAGTTACTTCTGCAGCAATTCCTGAAGGAGTTTCCTCGATTGAACCAACCAATTTCACTACATAGCCAAGTTCTTGAGCTACAGCTACGTCTTCTGGTGTGATGTTGCGGATTCCTTTGTGGGCTACATCGTCAAATGCAACCTTCATGCCAAAGGCAAATTGGCTCAAAATCACCATCTTGTAGGCTGCATCAATCCCATCTACGTCATTTGTAGGGTCACTTTCTGCAAATCCTAGACGTTGCGCTTCGGCAAGAGCATCATCGTAAGACCAGCCTTCTTCCACCATCTTGGTCATCATGAAGTTGGAAGTTCCGTTGACCACGCCAAGCACGCGCGTGATTTTATCAGAAGCCAAGGAATTTGCCAAGGTACGAAGAATTGGAATCCCACCAGCTACTGCTGCTTCATAGTAAAGTGCTACCTTATTAGCTTTAGCGATTTCTAACAATTCTGCACCATGGACAGCCAAAAGGTCCTTGTTAGCAGTAACAACGTGTTTTCCAGCTTCCAAGGCACGAGTGATAAAGGTCTTAGCAGGTTCGATACGCCCCATCAATTCCACTACGATCGTAATGTCTTGGTCTGATAAAATGTCATCCACATTGGTTACAAAGTTAAAGTCATTCCCTGCTGTAAGCAAGCGATTTTTCTCATCTTCATCCTTGACCAACACCTTAGCAACTTCAATCTCTGAATGTGCTGATTGATTGATTTTTTCTCCATTTTCCTTTAGGAGGAAAGGCACACCACTTGCAACGGTACCAAATCCTAGTAAAGCAATTTTAACTGTCATGTTTGTCTCCTCGAAATTTTCTAATATAGCCATTATAACAGAATTTTGTGAAAATTCCTATCATAGTAATTCACTATTTCAGTCTAGAAAAGAAAAAACGAATCAAACGATTCGCTCTTCTTATAATCTAGAAATAGCTTTCCAGAAATGATTATCCGATTTTTTGCAGATTGAGCACAGCATCGTGATTCATCAAGACTTGGCCATACTCTTGCAAGACTGAACGACTGATGTCACTATCGTCTGCAAACTCGCGCATACGGGCCAAAAGCCACGCTGGATATGGACTTGGATGATTTTCAATATCCACTAGAATGGTCAAATAATAGCGCTCATTCATCTTGTAGAGTTCAGAAGTTTCCATCTCAAATGTCACTGTCTTGGCAAAAGCCACCAAATCAGCTAACTTAGCAAAAGAAAGGATGTAGTAGATGTAAGGTTCTTTCTTGCTTTCAACTTCTTGTTCAGCCTGCTCCTGCTCTTCTTCCTTGGCTTCGACTTGCTCTAGAGATTGAATCGCTTCGATATCATCCTTAGTTTTGTCCGCGATACTTTTTTCCAGGGTTTTGATAAATTCATCTGGCGACATTTGAGCCAATTCTTCCATGTCTGGCAAATCCGATAAGTCTTCAAAATCTAGATTTTGGTCAATTTTTGATTTGGTTACAAAGACATCTACCTTATCAGGTTTTGGAGTCACACGGAAGCTCAACATACCTGTATCCAAAAAGCTATCAGGCATCTCTAACTCATCCAAGATGGCATAAAAGAACTCTTCTGTTTTTTCTTGAGGAACGAGAAAGTCAGCAATCTCCATTCCTCGATCCATCAAATCCTCTAAAGACATCGTGATTTTCAAAGTTGTATCACTAATTTGTTTCATTTTCATTGCTAGTAACCTCATACTTTCAGTTCTATCTATTATACTAGATTTTTACGATTTTATCAAAAGAATGGAGCGAGAATGTGATATAATACTAGAGACCATTTTACAATACAAGAAAGAAAGTACAATGAAAAATATAAAAGTTAATGCACTGGCTAGCTTGCTAGTCAATGTTCTCAATATCGTTTTTCCGTTGATAACCAATCCCTATCTAACACGGATTCTCAGCAAATCCAACTACGGTTATTTCAATACTGCTAATACCTGGGCCAGCTTTGTCATTCCTTTAGCCGCCTTTGGAATATACAACTACGGGATTCGTGCTATCAGTAAGGTTAAGGACGATAAAGATAAGATTAATTATGTCTTCTCCAAGTTATTCTATATCTCCATTATTACATCTGTTCTAACAACAAGTATCTATTTCCTATTTATTTATCTGGATAATAGTATTGAAAATTTGAAAGAACTCTACTATATACTTGGTGTCCAGGCTCTCTTCCAATTCCTTTATATCGAGTGGATGAACGAGGCTTATGAAAATTATTCTTTCATCCTCTACAAAACATTAGTTATTCGTATTGCCATGTTGGTCGCTATCTTCACCTTTGTAAAAACTCCAGACGATATCGTACCTTATGCAATCATCATGAGTGCAACGACAATTCTCAACTATCTACTCAGTTTTCTCTGGATCAAGAGAGAAGTTTCCTTTGTTAAGATTGGTCTTGTCGAATTAGTCAAAGCATCTAAACCACTCTTGACCATGTTGCTTCTAGCTAATGCCAATATGCTCTACACCTTACTTGATAGAATGTTTATTACCAAAGGACCTGATGAAAACTACATTTCTTATTACACCATTGCTTCTAGCATCGTTATGTTGATTGCCAGTGTCCTGAGCGGAGCTATCAATGTTAGTATTCCACGTCTCGGCTACTATCTCGGTAAGAAAGACTACGAATCTTATAAAAATCTTCTAAACCAAGGAGCCGCCCTCTTTTATTTCCTTATCATTCCAACCAGTATTGGGATTATGGTATTAGGAAACTATGCTGCAGTCATCTACTCTTCTGAAAAATACCTTGAAGCTGGTATTGTGACTAGTGTCTTCGCTTTTCGGACTATCATTTGGGCCATTGAGTTAATCCTTGGTAAACAAATTATCTTTATCAACGACCACGAAAATCGTTTAACAGCCTTTTACTTTATTGGTGGTGGAGCTAATATCCTACTCAACAGTCTCTTGTATTTCAATAATATTTTTGCACCAGAGTACTACATTGCTACTACTATTATTGCAGAAACTGTAGTTGTTCTACTAGAAATTTACTTTATCCAGAAACATCATCTGCTTGACTTAAAAGAAATTTTTACTACTTTAACACGCTATACTATTGTATCGCTCGGATTCATTCCGATCTATTTTGCGTTTAAATTCCTTTTCCAAATCAACTCTTATGTAGTCAACCTCAATATGATACTCATGGTTCTCTCGACTGTTGCAACCTGTGGAATCTACTATCTCTTGATACTTTTTATCACAAAAGATAAAACATTCCATTATGCACTCAATCTTGCTCTTGCTAAGATTAAAAGAAATTAAAAAAATCACCTACCTATCTAAAACAAGGAATATTCCAGTAGATAGGTAGGTTATTT
>CAJZLM010000047.1:0-7347 GCA_916050595.1 Streptococcus mitis
GGCGAAGGGTATCGTCTTTGGTTCGCTTCGCTCACTATTGCAAAGCCAAATATATTTTATCTTTCTTCATAGTTTATTGTCGTTTCGGACAAATTTTTTTAAGCTATCTAGCCTAGTTGTAAACCACTACCATAGCCGGTCTTAGGATGCGGTCATGGAGTTTGTAGCCTTTTTGGAAGACTTGGGCGATGGTATCTGCTGGGTGTTCATCGTCTGCTGGGAGAGTTTGGATGGCCATATGGTAGTTATGGTCAAATTCACCATCAGCTGCGATTTCTTCAATTCCTTCTTCTTTCAAAGCGTGAATCAAGCTTTCTTGCACCATTTCCAAGCCCTTCTTCACATCATCTGTCAAACCTTCAACTGCGAGTGCACGCTCAAGGTTGTCCAAAGAAGGGAGAATCGCTTTAGCTAAGTCCTGGCTACGGTAACGTTGCAAGTTTTGACGCTCTTCATTGGCACGGCGTTGAATGTTTTGCATTTCCGCATGAGCGCGAAGGTATTTGTTTTCGAACTCATCTGCACGTTCATTTGCCAAGTCCAATTCAGACTTCTCAGGAGTTGTTTCTTCTACCGTTTCCACAACTTCCTCTTCTTGAACTTCTTCTACTTCTTCATTTTTTATATCTTGGGCCATTTTCGCCTCCTTTAATGATTTCAATCTTAATGTACTTCGTAATGATTACTGCTGAGGTAGCGGTAAAAATCTGTCAACTTCATGGTCAAAACACGATTGACCACATTGACTTGGTTGATTAGCTGTTGGTAATCCAGATTGACTGGACCGATAATGGCTAGAATTCCAACTCCCCGATAAGGAATGAGGAACTTGCTACTAATCACCGCTAGGTCAGCTAGACAGGACTCTTGACTGTCTGCAACACGGACGTTTTGCATCTGATCTTCACGCAACCCCTCACGAATCTCCAGAGCCACCTTTTGCGGTTGGTCAAAGAACTGATAAGCTGCCAGATTGGCAAAATTCAAGAGATTAACCTTGCCCGCCACCACAATGTTTTCGTTGAACATTTCCTTAAAGATATGTTCAAAGAGATCGATAACATTGTCCGTTGTTGTAAAGTAACGCTGGATAATCTGCGGAATCTCCGTCCGAATCTTGTAGTGAATATCTAGAACGGTGTGGCCGAGGAAACGTTCCTGAATGATGCTCTTCAGCTTCAGCAAATCCTCCTGCAAGAAGTTTCTTGGAATCAGAAACTGACTGGTAACCGTTCGAGACTCGTCTAGGGTAAATACCGCCAAGGCTGTATGTTGCCCCAAAACAACGATATCAAAGGCTGTCAAACGTTGTCTGCTCGGCTCAACATCCAGTGCTACTACCGTACAGCCACTCAAGTCTGTCAGTAGATTAGCAGCCTCTTGCAGAATATCCTCCAATTTGAAGAATTCCTGATCAAAGGCTTTGACAATCTCATATACCTCATTTTCAGCCAGTCTGTCAAAATCCAGTGAGTGTTTTACATAGTACTGAAAACCAGCAACACTTGGCATCCGACCACTTGAAGTATGAGCCTTCTCAAGCAAACCTTGCTTTTCTAGAGCCGCCATGTCATTACGAATGGTTGCACTGCTAGAGTTAATAGACTCTTGCAAAGCTTTGGATCCGACAGGTTCGTGCGTTTTGGTAAAGATGTCAATAATCAGATTTAAAATATCCTGCTGACGCTCTGTAACCATCTCATCACTCCTCTCTGTCCGATCGATTAGCACTCGATACGCTCAAGTGCTAACTCATGATTCTATTATACACCCTTAAAAGAGAATGTCAAGACAAAAACTCAAAAAATTAGCACTCTTTTATCAAGAGTGCTAAAAATCAGTCTGAAGACCTAGAACCTTACTGTTTATCTACTCGGTATGCCCTTTTAAGTCTAAAAAAACCATAGATTAGATAGGAAATCAAGAGAGCATATAAAAGAAAAATAATGAAGAAAGACATAGAAAGATCTTCTCGAAACAAACTCATGCAAACAACAAGACCACCTGAGAAAGAAACTGTACAGGAACGAAGTCTATATCGCATAACTTCCCATCTGAGCCCCTTGCTCATATAGACTTGATCCTCTGGAAGTAAATTAGAAGACGATTTACGAAGAATCGAACAAAAACCTGTTTCTATCAATTCCCAACCTCTATTTCTAAAATCTTGCAGTTCATGCTTATGCTTTTTAAGAAATCTAGAATCATAGATACAGTAGATGACATCGTCTGGCTGACATTTGTCAAAATAGAACAAACCAAAACGACTCGTTCTATACCTCCAACCCTTCAAATGCATCTCATGTAAATATTCTTCTTCCTTGTCCAAATCAACAATGGTGAAAATCCGAAATTCTACTCTGCTATTCATTGTCTTACCCCAAAATTAGAAAACATGCCTGGCGTTATTTATTAGATAATTCTTTCCACTTTTGACTCAATCTCCAAAAAATATAAGAAATCTGAATCGCAAAAACTATCAATAAAACCCAATCTATTATGAAAATCAAAAATACTTCCCAACTGAAAGAACTATCTCCACTGACAAATTTTGAGAAACCCGGTAGTAGAGCTAAAAAGAGAAGCAAAATAGGAAGCATCCTCCTCGTTAAAATCCGTTTGACCATAGCTAACTTCCCGGCCGCGTCATTATAAATTTCAAACTCGGCATCCGACTCAATTCCAGAATGAAGTTTTCTAAAGTAGGAAAAACCATTAAAGTCTGTAATATGCTCCCAGCCACAGTCTTTAAACAATTGTAAATAGGAGGCTCTCTCTGATTTTTTCATGGGATAAAAGTCCAACTGATAAGACACCTGCTCCGGTTGGCACTTTTCAAAAGTATACTTAACCGCAACTACTAAGTTAGAGTAGGTTACTTCCTTGAGCTTCCAGCCCTCAGTATGCATTTCCGCAAGGTACAAAGCCTCTCTATCATAATCCGCAATGGTAGCAATCCTATAAACAACCTTCTTTTCCATCATCTTCCCTCCAGACTATTTCTATAGAGCCGTTCAATACGTTTCAATTCAATATCTAAGACTTTGCGTCCCAAGTCTGTCATCTGATAGATTTTACGCTTCTCCTCTTCACGGACAAAGGAAATCAAACCATCCTTTTCCATCTTTGACAAGGTTCCATACATAGTTCCAGGACTAATCGAAACTTGCGAATCTGTCATCTCCTTGACCTTTTGCGTAATACTATAACCATGACCTTCCTTTTGCAGACAGAACAAGATATAAAAACCCGTTTCCGTCATCGGAAGATAAACTCGACGAATCTTATCCGTTAATTCCATTTGCACTCACCTCTAATTCAGTTCGATATATCGCACTTCGTTATATAAAATATATCACACCTCGATATAAAACACAAGAAAAAAGACCGCCCTCAGGCAATCTTTCTTCTATATTAGTAAAGGTCTAAATAATTATCAATTTCCCATTGTGAAACAAAGGTCGCATAGCTCGCCCATTCGATTCGTTTGGCTTCAAGGAAACTAGTATAGATATGTTCTCCAAGAGCTGCTCTGACAACCTCATCTTCAGTCAGAGCTTTCAAAGCGTTGTGAAGAGTTGACGGAAGGTCTGTAATACCAGCTTCCTTGCGCTCTTCTGCTGTCATGATGTAGATATTTTCTTCGATAGGAGCTGGTGCTTCGATTTTATTTTCAATACCATGCAAACCAACTTCCAATAGAACTGCCATAGCGATGTATGGGTTTGCCATCGGATCCACTGAACGCAACTCAAGACGAGTTCCCATACCACGTGAAGCAGGCACGCGCACAAGTGGCGAACGGTTACGACCAGCCCAAGCAATGTAAACAGGTGCTTCATAACCAGGAACCAAACGTTTGTATGAGTTAACTGTTGGGTTCATGATGGCAGTATAGTTGTAAGCATGTTTGATCAAACCACCAAGGAAATGGTAGGCCGTTTCTGACAACTGCATTCCTTTTGGATCATTTGGATCAAAGAAGGCATTGTTTCCTTCTGCATCAAACAAGGACATATTACAGTGCATACCTGATCCAGCAATACCAAATTTTGGTTTAGCCATAAAGGTTGCGTAAAGGCCATGTTTGCGAGCAATGGTTTTAACAACAAGTTTAAAGATTTGAATTTTATCACAAGCACGGAGGACTTCATCATACTTAAAGTCAATCTCGTGTTGTCCAACCGCAACCTCGTGGTGACTCGCTTCTACTTCAAATCCCATTTTGGTCAAGACATTGACAATCTCACGACGTGTATTGTCCGCAAGGTCAGTAGGTGCCAAATCAAAGTAGCCACCCTTGTCATTTACTTCAAGTGTTGGATCCCCATTTTCATCCAACTTGAATAGGAAGAATTCTGGTTCTGGCCCAAGGTTGAAGGACTTGAATCCTACTTCTTCCATGTGACGAAGAGCACGTTTCAAATTGCCACGAGGGTCTCCTGCAAATGGTTCACCTTCTGTTGTATAGACATCACAGATCAAACCTGCAACACTTCCATTTTCATCTCCCCAAGGGAAGACTGTCCATGTATCCAAGTCTGGGTACAAGTACATATCTGACTCATTGATACGTACAAAACCTTCAATAGAAGATCCATCAAACATAGCCTTGTTCGACAAGACTTTATCTAACTGTTCATCTGTAGCAGGAATTTCGACGTTTTTCATGGTTCCCAAAATATCTGAGAACATGAGACGAATAAAGGTAACATTTTTTTCCTTGACTTCACGACGAATATCTGCAGCTGTGATTGGCATGAGTTTTCTCCTTAATGTATGACTACTTGCGGTTGCCTAACCGCGACCAAAAGGTGACTGTACTGAAGCAAAGCGACCCTGTTGGAGGAGTTCATTATGAAGTGCACGACGCACCTCAGTCTGACTCACCGCTTTCTTGGATTTCGCTTCACGTTCAGCATATTTTTTCTTAATGGCAGCGATATTATAACCTTCAGAGATATAATCTTTGATTTCAAGCAGACGATCCATGTCATTCAAGGAATACATGCGACGGTTCCCTTCGTTTCGATCAGGCTTAATCAACTCTTGATCTTCATAATAACGAATCTGACGCGCCGATAGATCGGTCAACTTCATAACACTGCCGATAGGAAAAACAGCCATATTTCGGCGAAATTCTTTTTCCTTCATTTACAATTTCCTTCTTTCTGTCTATTATAGTCTAAAAAAAGACAAACGTCAATTGATAATGTTATAAAATGTAACATTATTTTTCTTTTTTCTCTAAAAAGAGCCGAATACGATCAATATCGTAATTTACGAGAATTGCGACAAAAACTCCCATGAAAGTTTCTGATACACGCGCAAATACGTACAAAATCGTTTCGCCGCTCGGAATCGATAGGGTAATGATTAACATAGCTGCTACACCACCAATAACCCCTGCTTTGTTATTCATGGCTACATTTGTCATAATGGTTAACATGGTGCAGATAGGAACAACAACCAAGGTTACCCAAAATGCTTCATGGAAAACGGTATTTAATAGGAAGAAGACCAGGGCATAGAGGCCACCGATACTATTTCCTAGAATACGCGAAGTCCCAAAATGAACACTCTTGTCAAAACTCTCCCTCAGGCTAAAAACGGCTGTCAAAGCACCAATTTGAAGACCTTTCCAACCAAAAAAGCCAAAAATCAAGAGAACTAGAAAAACAGCAATACCTGTTTTAAAGGTTCGCATACCAAGTTTGAACTGGGATTTATCGAATTTATATTTTTTAAAATAACTCATAATCTCAACTTTCTATTTCCATTTTATCATAAATTAGGTGATTTTATGAGCAATAGTTGAGAGGAAGCGTTTTTATTTTCAGTAAAAGAAAAGAGGAACTTTCATTCCCCTCTTCCTTGATTCATTTAGTTAATCTTATTTTTCTGTCAAGGCTGCAAGTCCTGGAAGAACTTTACCTTCAAGAAGTTCCATTGATGCTCCACCACCAGTAGAGATCCATGAGAACTTATCTGCACGTCCAAGGTTGATAGCTGCGGCAGCTGAGTCACCACCACCGATGATTGATTTAACACCTGGTTGTTTCACGATAGCGTCCATCACACCAATTGTACCAGCTTGGAAGTCTGGGTTTTCAAATACACCCATAGGTCCGTTCCATACAACTGTTTTGGCACCAGTCAAAGCTTCATCAAATTTAGCGATAGATTTTGGACCGATGTCAAGACCAAGGAAGCCTTCAGAAACTGCTTCACCTTCAGTGTCACGCACTTCAGTGTAACCAGCAAATGCGTTAGCTTCTTTTGAGTCAACTGGCAAGATCAATTTACCGTTTGCTTTTTCAAGAAGAGCTTTCGCAACATCCAATTTGTCTTCTTCTACAAGTGAGTTACCGATTTCGATACCTTGTGCTTTGTAGAATGTGTAAGTCATACCACCACCGATAAGGACTTTATCAGCTTTTTCAAGCAAGTTTTCGATAACACCGATCTTGTCTGAAACTTTTGAACCACCAAGGATAGCCACGAATGGACGTTCTGGAGCTTCAACTGCTTCTTGGATGTAGGCAATTTCGTTTTCAAGAAGGAAACCAGCAACTGCTTTTTCAACGTTTGCTGAGATACCAACGTTAGATGCGTGTGCACGGTGAGCTGTACCGAATGCATCGTTTACGAAGATACCATCTCCAAGTGATGCCCAGTATTTACCAAGTTCAGGATCGTTTTTAGATTCTTTCTTGCCGTCAACATCTTCGTAACGAGTGTTTTCAACCAAGAGAACTTGTCCATCTTCAAGAGCGTTGATAGCTGCTTCCAATTCAGCACCACGAGTGACACCTGGAAGGAAAGCAACGTCTTGACCCAATTTAGCTGCCAAGTCAGCAGCTACAGGAGCAAGTGATTTACCAGCTTTGTCTGCTTCTTCTTTTACACGGCCAAGGTGAGAGAAGAGGATAGCACGTCCACCTTGTTCAAGGATGTACTTGATAGTTGGAAGAGCTGCAGTGATACGGTTGTCATTAGTAATCACGCCATCTTTTACAGGTACGTTGAAGTCAACACGAACGAGAACTTTTTTCCCTTTCAAGTCAACGTCTTTAACAGTCAATTTTGCCATTAGATATGACTCCTTCTTTTTTTTTACGTGTTAATTATATCACAAAATCAATAAAAGAGATAGCAAAACCTTAAACTTTTATCCACAACAATTTTTCTCGATTAATTCAGGACAGTGCCTTGTAACTACGACAGAATACTCTACCATTTTTATTCTCCTCCCCTATACAAAAAGATTTGACTCTTAAAAGTCAAATCTTTTTTATTAAATATGAAGTCAGTGTTAGATACACTCTCTATCTTAATCTTCTTTTT
>CAJZLM010000048.1:0-7347 GCA_916050595.1 Streptococcus mitis
CCTGCTCAGGAAAGAGGTGAATGACAGGTCCGTACATGGCTCCAAATCGAAATAGGGTATCTGCCCTGTAAAAGTTTCCTCCTGTGGTCACCAACATTAGTAGAAACACCAAGGCCGTCACTAAGAGGAAGAAACTCGTTACAGGATAACGCCTGTCAAATATTTCCTTCATCAATCAAAACCTCCTGAACAGAAATATCATGATTTTCAGGGCTAAAGTCCCGAATTTGACAAGGATAAACCGTACTCAAAGTATGACCAGAAAAATGTTTCAGATAGCGGTCATAATAACCTCCACCATAGCCAATCCGATAGCCCTTTGTCGTAAAAGCTAACCCCGGAACATGAATCAAATCAATCTGAGATGCATCCACCACTTCCAAATCTCCCTGTGGTTCCAGTAAGCCAAAGGAAGTTTTTACCAACTGTTGCGGATCATAGACTACAAAGTTCATGCGTCCCTTGGGATAGGTTTTAGGTATCAGAACCTTCTTGCCGTCCTTCAGCGCCTGCTCAATCAGTTCCTGCGTTTGAAACTCATGAGGAAAAGAGAGGTAGGTTGCGATGATCTTAGCTTCTTGGTAAAAGGGGTGTTGTAAAAGTCTTTCGGTTAAAGTTTGATCTATAAACTGTTTTTGCTCTTGAGATATAGCCTTCATTTCTCGCAAGACTTGCTTACGTAATTCCGATTTCATAGACAACCCCTCTATTCTGCTGCCTTCTTTTTCAGGAAACTAAAGACCGCATCCACCCCAATAGCTAATGCTTCTTCCTTAGGACTCATCTGAGGGTGATGAAGGGCGTAGAGACTATCAATACCTAGCCAGAACATAACGCCATCAACCTTTGAAAGGAGATAACCAAAGTCCTCACCTGTCATAGCAGGTTCAATATCAATCAGCTCGATTCCGTCTTTTTTTTCAAAGAAGTCCATCAGTTCACGCGCCAAGGCTGGATGGTTCTCAACAGGCAGGTAACCACCTTGTTTGAGTTCCACTTCGACTTCCATATCGAAGGCAGCTGCAACTCCTTCTGCAACTGTTTTGACCCGCTTTTGTACCAAGAGACTCATATCCTGTGTCAAAGCCCGAATAGTTCCATGTAAAAAGGCTGTGTCTGTGATGACATTGTTTGTTGTTCCGGCTTGGAAAAGACCAAAGGTCACCACTGCTCCCTCGATTGGGTTGACATTGCGGCTGACAACTGACTGCACCTGGGTCACAAAGTAACTAGCCGCCACCAAGGCGTCATTGGCTTCATGAGGAAAGGCTGCGTGTCCTCCTTTGCCTTTGAAACGGATTTTCACCTCGCAAGTACCTGCAAAGAGTGTATGAGTATTGGTCGCAATCTGGCCGACTTTTAAATCTGGACGGACATGGAGGCCATAAAACTGGTCTGGCAACCAATCTCCAAAAGCGCCATCCTCATACATGAGCATGCCACCAGCTTCATTTTCTTCAGCAGGCTGAAAAAGAAAGAGCAGATTATTCTTTGGTTGCTTCACAAGGGTGCGCTCTAGACAGCCTAAGGCAATAGTCATATGAAAATCATGTCCACAAGCATGCATGCGACCTTGATGTTGAGAAGCGAAAGGAAGGCCTGTTTGTTCGACGATAGGCAGACCATCAATGTCTGTTCGCCAACCAATGGTACGCTCTGGCTGACTTCCCTGCAAGTAAACCAAAATACCTGTCCGCCAAGTACGAACTTGAACAAACTCCTTGCCCGCAGTCAATTTTTCAATCACATCCAGCAAATAAGCATGAGTCTTGAACTCCTCCAAGCCAATCTCTGGAATCTGGTGCAAATCTCGTCTAGTCTGAATCAAATCTAACATCTATCTATCCTCCGATATAGCAGAAAGAGGCTGGAAGAAGGGTTCCGCCTCTTTATTACTTTTACAATTATAAGGTACGAAGCGCATCCTCTAGCGCTGTTTTTTGTTGGGTTTGGGCATCAATCTCTTTGATAATGCGAGCTGGAACACCTGCTACCACCACGTTTTCTGGGACATCTTGGGTAACAATAGCTCCTGCTGCAACAACTGAACCACTACCGATTTGGACCCCTTCGATAACTACTGCATTGGCACCGATGAGAACATTGTCTCCAACACGGACTGGTTCTGCGCTAGCTGGCTCAATCACACCTGCAAGAACCGCACCTGCACCAACGTGACTGTTTTTCCCAACGATAGCACGGCCACCAAGGATGGCACCCATGTCAATCATAGTTCCTGCACCAATTTCAGCACCGATATTGATAACAGCCCCCATCATGATAACAGCATTGTCTCCAATTTCAACTTGGTCACGGATAATAGCACCTGGCTCGATACGAGCGTTGATAGCACGTTTGTCTAGCAAGGGAACTGCAGAATTGCGAGCATCTTGCTCAACAACATAGTCTTGATTTTCTACCAAACCATCGAGAAGCGGAGCCACGTCCTTCCAATCTCCGAATAGGACATTACCTAGTTTAACAACAGAGCTTGGTACAGCAGTTGCAAGTTGTCCTTCAAAGGTTACTTTAACACTGGTTTTCTTTTCAGCATTGGCGATAAATTGGATAATTTCTTGAGCGTTCATTTTTGTAGCAGTCATAGGCGCCTCCTAGTTCATTTTAATGATACCTATTCTACCAAAAAAGGCCTCAAATTTGAAGCCTTTTTGTTTGTTTTTAGGTATGATTTTTAGGGATGTGAGATAAAACGTGCTGTCGGTAAAAGCAAGCCCCTACCGATACAACCTAAAAACACTCTTCACAACTATCTCCCCGTGTTTTATTGACTATTCTAGTATAGCACACTTTTAGAATTAAGAAAAGACTTTTTATTTACTTTCTTTCGCTTCTTCTATCGATAGGAAAATCATAGGTAAAATAATCAAGGCCATAGCTAGAAGAAGGGACCAATCCACTACTAAACCTAAAAATAAAACACTCAAAAGGGCAGAAGAGAGAGGTTCACTGGCACTAATAACGGAAACCACCAAAGGAGAAACCAAGGACACAGCCTTCATGGAAATAAAAAAAGCAAAAGCTGTCCCAAAGAAAGCAATAATGAGACAAATCAAGATACTCCAAATATCAGGAGTAAAGGAGAGCTTGTAAACAGGGGAAAGGACATTGCTAAACAAACCTGCCAAAATCATCCCCCACCCAACCGTGGGTACAAAACCATAGCGCTTAGCAAAGGGTTGAGGTAAGATAACATTAAACATGACCCCCGTGGCACTCAGCAAACCCGTCACAAGTGCTAGTGGTGTCATGGATAATTGAGAGAGATCTCCCTTTGTCGCCATCAGGCAAACACCCAACATGGCAACCAAAACATAAAAAATAGCGCTTTTTGACGCTCGTTTTTGATAAACCAAGCGATTGTAAAAGAGGATAAAGACAGGGCTAATAAACTGTAAAATAGTTGCTGTCGCTGCATTAGAATATTCTACGCAGAGGTAGAAAAAATACTGAACTGAAAAAATCCCCAAAATAGCATAGGCTAAAAAGGGTAGGTAATTTTTCTTATCTCGCCAAATATCTAGCACTTGCGATTTTAATTGCACTGCAGACCAAATGAGCACAAGACTCCCTGCCAGTGTCAAACGCATAGAGGTAATCCAGCCAGAGGACACTTGATAATGAGTAAAGAAATATTCTCCTAAAATTCCACAGATTCCCCAGATTAAGCCGGATAGGAGCGAATAAATAGTTCCTTTAACAATCTTTTTCTGATACTGATTCATACCTTTATTGTAACACGAAAGGAAAAAAGAAAAAAGTGGCAATCAATGCCACTTTCCTATCTTCTACTATTTGGTTGTGTAGATGATGAACTTGATGTACTGCTAGAACTACTACTTGAACTTGGTGTAGATGAGAAACTACCAATAATACTTGACCAAGCATTTTGGTAATCTGCTTCACTTCCTCCAATAGCAAAGTGATAGCTTGTCGTAGGAGCTCCCGCCTTATTAGCCCAATAGCTCGTTACAGTAGCCCCTGAAAGATCCACCGTTTTTCCATTAACGGATACTTTGCCCGGCTTTTGCCCTGTAGATTTGAGGACCTGAGATTGGGTCACACTAGAATCAAGATTAAAGCGTTCATTGCCCCAAACACCAGGCTCAGCCTGTTGGATAGCATTGACCAAGTAAGCCATATATTTGGCATTTCGATAATGCCCAGCCCCCTTAGCCATCGGGCGGTTGTCATCATGCCCTAACCAACCACCTAGAGTCAATCTTGGCGTCGAAAGCATGAGCCACATGTTTTCATCTTCATTGGTTGTACCAGTCTTACCAATCCAGTCTGCACGAGCTAAGCTTGAATTGATAGAAGCCAAATCCGTTTGGAAACTTGAAGTGATTCGAGAGGAAATCACCTCACGAAGCAAACTCTGCATAATTGTTGCCGTTGCCTTCGAGTACACTTGAACTGGCTTGTCTTGAAATTCATAGATTACTCTACCATCAGATGATTCAATCTTAGAAATCACATGTTTCTGATGGTAGACACCGTTATTGGCAATTGTTTGATAACCATTGGTATGCTGGGCGACTGTGACTTCAATACCGCCGCCCATAGGCAGACTTTCGATACCGTACTCCGGAATCTCGTAACCCATTTTCTCCATGTAACCCTTGACATCAACACCCTTCTCACGAAGCATGCGATAGGTCCAATAGGCTGGAATATTCCACGAATAGTTCAAGGCTTCACCTAGGGTCATCATGCCTGTACCTGGACTATTTACATACATGATAGGATTTCCATTAGAGAATTTTGTCGGATAATTGGACAAGATACTAGCGCTTCCCATCAAACCTTGGTCAATGGCAATACCGTAGGCCAACAAAGGCTTGGTTGTAGAGGCTGGCGAGCGCTTGGTGTCGAAAGCATGATTGTTTTGGTTAGTCTGGTAATTACGACCACCAACAAAACCTAGAACAGCCCCCGTTTTATTGTCCATCAAAACATTCCCTACTTCAGGCTGCCCAGTCGAATCATCTACCAAACGACCGTAGTTAGCAACTGCATTTTGCATGGCATTGTGGATTTTTTTATTGATCGTTGTAGTAATTTTGTAACCGCCATTACTTAGTTCCTGCTCAGCTCGCTCATGATAGGCCTTTTGAATCGACTCGTTTTTCAACTCTTGGCTAGAGACATTGTCCTGTTGAACTAAATAATCATACATACGGTCTGTCGCTTCAGCCATAGCTGTAAAGTAGAGATAATCCCTCGAAACAGCATTGACAGTTCCTGATGGCAAGAAATCTTGCTTGAGATTATAATCCTTGTACTGGTCGTATTCTTCCTGAGTCAGAGCACCCGTACGGTACATGTTGTAGAGAACATCCTTGGCCCGCTTCAAACCAAGTTCTAAGTCTTCATCACTCTTTAATTCTCCAGTATTTTCATAAGGGGAATAAGTAATCGGACTCTGTGGCAAACCTGCTAGGAAGGCAGCTTGAGGAATACTCAACTTGTTGGCATCGATACCGAAAATCCCTTCAGCAGCTTGCTGGGCACCTGCAATATTCTGCCCTTTATGATTTCGACCAAAGGGAGCAACATTGAGATAAGTAGTCAAGATTTCATCCTTACTCATGCTGCGTTCCAAGGCAAGGGCATCAACAATTTCTGTAGCCTTACGAGCCAAAGTCGGAGCATCTCCAACCACTTGTTGTTTGATTAACTGTTGAGTCAAGGTCGAGCCCCCGCTAGATGAGCCCAAACCTGCAAATGTTCCCAAAGTCGCCCGAATCACAGCTTTTGGCACAACCCCATTATGTTCAAGAAAATGTTCATCCTCAGTTGCAACGATAGCCTTTTTGAGATTGTCCGATATTTCCTCAGATGAAACAGAAGTTCGCAGTAGGTCACTCTCGATAGAAGCAATGACACTCCCATCTGCGTAAACAATTTCTGAGATGGATGAAATATTTTTAACCTGCTTGACCAAGTCCTCCGATTGGGGAACCTTGGCCTTGTCAAACAAAGCAACTCCATAACCAAGAGCTACACCAGCACCAAAAAGCCCACCGATAAAGCCTAGAATAAAGAGAGTATTCAAAATTCCCTTGATAGCAACTAAAATGCTACCTAGGATAGACAGGATTTTCCCACCTGTCTCATCCGACTTCTTCTCTTCTGAGACTTTCTCTGATTTTTTATGATTTATTTTTGATGTTACTTGCTGGAAAAATTCCAGCATTTTTCGTTTTAATTCATTTAATTGATTTTGCATGGATTTCCTCACTCTATCTATTATACCACAAAAGGGAAACTTTCAATAAAATAGCCACTTTCTTCCCTATTCTGCTAGGCTATTGTCCAAGTTTGTGATACAATAGTTAGAAACAATAATTTTAAAAAGGAGAAAAGACACATGCACATTTTTGATGAGCTAAAAGAGCGTGGTTTGATTTTTCAAACGACTGATGAAGAAGCTTTGCGTAAAGCCCTAGAAGAAGGTCAAGTTTCTTATTATACTGGCTACGATCCAACTGCTGACAGCCTTCACCTAGGCCACCTTGTCGCAATCTTGACAAGTCGTCGCTTGCAGCTAGCAGGTCACAAACCCTATGCGCTCGTTGGCGGTGCTACAGGTCTCATCGGAGATCCGTCCTTCAAAGATGCTGAACGTAGTCTCCAAACAAAAGACACAGTAGATGGCTGGGTCAAGTCTATCCAAGGACAACTTTCTCGTTTTCTTGACTTTGAAAATGGTGAAAATAAAGCTGTCATGGTCAACAACTACGACTGGTTTGGCAGCATCAGCTTCATTGACTTCCTCCGTGATATCGGAAAATACTTCACTGTCAACTACATGATGAGCAAGGAGTCTGTGAAAAAACGGATTGAAACAGGGATTTCTTACACTGAGTTTGCCTACCAAATCATGCAAGGTTACGACTTCTTCGTCCTTAACCAAGACCACAACGTAACGCTTCAAATCGGTGGTTCTGACCAGTGGGGAAATATGACAGCTGGTACTGAATTGCTTCGTCGTAAAGCTGATAAGACTGGTCACGTTATCACTGTTCCATTGATCACAGATGCAACTGGTAAGAAATTTGGTAAATCAGAAGGAAACGCAGTCTGGCTCAATCCTGAAAAGACTTCCCCATACGAAATGTACCAATTCTGGATGAATGTTATGGACGCTGACGCTGTTCGCTTCTTGAAAATCTTTACTTTCTTGTCACTTGATGAGATTGAAGACATCCGCAAACAGTTTGAAGCGGCTCCACACGAACGCTTGGCTCAAAAAGTCTTGGCTCGTGAAGTTGTCACACTTGTTCACGGCGAAGAAGCAGATCGGAAGAGCACACGTCTGAACTC
>CAJZLM010000049.1:0-7333 GCA_916050595.1 Streptococcus mitis
TCATCAATTTCCTTAAGCATGTAGTAAGGGTAAGTTCCTTTACCGATATCTGACAAGTCAAGCTCCGCAGTATAGCTAGCACATTCACGACTGTTGCCATCATAGTCTTGAACTTCTACGCTATCAGCCTTGACGATTACCAACTCTTGGTCATGAATTTCCATGTATTGGTTGGTTTCACGAATCATAGCCATAGCATCTGAGCAGACCATGTTATAGCCTTCTCCAAGACCAATCAAAAGTGGTGATTTATTCTTAGCTACGTAGATGACTTCAGGATCTTGTGAGTCAACCAAGGCAAAGGCATAAGAACCACGGATGATGTGAAGAGCTTTTTTGAAGGCTTCAAGAACTGACAAGCCATCTTCTTCCGCAAATTTTCCAATCAAGTGAACGGCGATTTCAGTATCTGTTTGCCCTTTGAAGTGGTGACCTGCAAGGTATTCTTCCTTGATTTCAAGGTAGTTCTCAATCACTCCATTGTGAACCAAGACAAAACGTTCTGTCTCAGAGCGGTGTGGGTGAGCATTGTCTTCCGTTGGTTTCCCGTGAGTCGCCCAACGAGTATGTCCGATACCAGTTGTACCCTCAACACCAGCTGTCTTGGCAGATAATTCTGCGATACGACCGACAGCCTTGACTAGGTGATTTTCAGCACCACCTAGGACAAAAATCCCCGCAGAATCATAGCCACGGTATTCGAGCTTTTCAAGCCCTTGAATCAAAATATCAGTTGCATTTGTGTTCCCAACAACACCAACAATTCCACACATAGTATATACGACACAGACCAGCTGTGCTTTCTCCTTAAAATTGGTATAGTCTAATTCCTCTTTTATAGAATCAGCAAAAACAGTATATACTTGTTTCTTTCACTTGTCAAGAGTAAAAATTGGTATAGTTCAAATTACGCTCCTGTTAGCAAAAAACTCTGACCAATTAGGATGATCAGTCAGAGTCTTTTTTAAAATCCATTATTATCACTTAGTTCCTTGAACCAGTGCCCTGATTTCTTCAGACGACGTTCTTGCGTTTCCAAGTCTAATTCGACTAAGCCATAGCGATTTTTATAACTGTTGAGCCATGACCAACAATCAATAAAGGTCCAGATTAAGTATCCTTTACAGTTGGCTCCATCTTCAATAGCACGGTGAAGTTCACGAAGATGACCTTTTACAAAGTCAATACGGTAATCATCTTGAATCATTCCATCTTGACGGAATTTTTCTTCCCCTTCAACACCCATACCATTCTCAGTCAACATCCACTCGATATTACCATAATTTTCCTTGATATTTTGGGCGATGTCATAAATCCCTTGCTCATAAATCTCCCAGCCACGATGAGGATTGATTTTACGTCCAGGCATCACATAAGCCTCGTAAAAATGTTCTGGTAAGAGTGGACTCTCTGGATGCTTAGCAAATCGAGGAGCCATGACACGCAAAGGTTGATAGTAGTTGACACCAAGGAAGTCTACCGTATTGTCACGAATGAGCTCCAACTCCTCCTCTGTAGCATCAGGCAAGAGACCGTATTCATGTAAGATTTCTACCAACTCCTGTGGATAAGTCCCCAAAACAGATGGATCTAAGAAAGATTGGGCCTGAAAAAGGTCCGCAATACGAGCAGTCTTGACATCAGCAGGATGCTGGCTACGTGGATAAGCCGGTGTCAAATTTAAGACAATCCCAATCTTGGAATCAGGCAAAAGTTCATGACAAGCCTTGACAGCACGACTGCTGGCCAATTGTGTATGATAAGCTACTTTAACGGCTGCCTCTGCATCCACCTTATGTGGATAATGGGCATCGTAAAAATAGCCAAATTCTACTGGAACTATTGGCTCGTTAAAGGTAATCCATTGATCCACTAAATCTCCATAAGTCTCAAAACAAAAACGAGCATAGTCTTCATAGGCTGAGACAGTCGCCTTATTTTCCCAACCATCACCAGCTTCTTGAAGAGCAAAAGGCAAATCAAAATGATAAAGATTCACTAAAAGACGAATACCTTTAGCCTTAATAGCCTCAAAGACCTTACGATAGAAATCCACACCTTGAGGATTGACTTCCCCACGCCCTTGTGGAAAAATCCGTGACCACTGAATAGAAGTCCGAAAGGCCGTGTGACCAGTTTCTAACAGTAGCTCAATATCCTTTTCCCAGTTTTCATAAAAGGTTGATGTTTTATCTGGACCAATCCCATTATAGTAACGATTTGGCTCCACTTGGTACCAATAATCCCAGAGATTATCTCCCTTACCGTCACCAGCTACACGTCCTTCTGTTTGTGGTCCAGAAGTAGAGGATCCCCAGACAAAACCCTTTGGAAATCTTAGCATACATTTACCTCTTTATCTACTCATTTTTCCCATTATACAGAAAAAACAAGGTAAAAACTAGTTACATTTTTTCCTTGTTTTTCTTCTGATTATAGTTTTTATTTCTTGCTGAGGATTTCAAGCGTTTCAAGTAAGTTATCTGCATGAACTTCGATAGTATCACCAGTCGCTTTAATCTTAACTTCTACGATGCCATCGGCTGCTTTCTTCCCAACAGTGATACGGATTGGCAATCCAATCAAGTCGCTATCGCTGAATTTAACACCGACACGTTCGTTACGGTCGTCTGTCAAGACTTCGTAACCAGCTCCCATCAAGCTTGCTTCAAGCTTTTCTGTCAAGGCTTGCGCTTCTTCATCCTTGACATTAACAGTAATCAAGTGCACATCAAATGGTGCCAATTCTTTAGGGAAGTTGATTCCCCAAGCGTAACGGTATTCACCTTTTGGCGTTTTGTTAACAAAGAGGCGAGCGTGTTGCTCCATCACTGCTGACAAGAGACGACTGACACCGATACCGTAACATCCCATGATAATTGGCACAGCACGGCCATTTTCATCCAAAACATCTGCTCCCATACTTGCTGAATAGCGAGTGCCGAGTTTGAAGATGTGACCAATTTCGATACCACGCGCAAAGTTAAGGACACCTTGTCCGTCTGGAGAAATTTCACCCTCACGAACTTCACGGATATCCACATATTCTGCAGTAAAATCACGACCTGGGTTCACACCAGTCAAGTGGTAGCTATCTTCGTTAGCACCGACAACTGCATTGCGAACATCTTGCACCTTTCGGTCTGCAATGATTTTAACATTCTCTGGCAAACCAACTGGGCCAAGTGAACCAAATCCTGCTTGAACAAGATTCGCCACTTCTTCTTCGCTAGCAACATCAAAGAAATCTGCTCCCAAGTGGTTCTTCAACTTGACTTCGTTGAGTTGATCATTTCCAACTAGAAGGGCTGCAACAAGTTCACCATCTGCCATGTAAAAGAGAGTTTTGATCGTTTGTTCTTCTGGAACATTGAGGAAGGCTGCAACTTCATCAATTGATTTAACATCTGGCGTTGCAACACGAGTCACTTCTTCTTCAGCGACAACACGGTTGCTTGGTTTGTACTCGTTTGTTGCCATTTCCAAGTTGGCCGCATAGCTAGATTCACTTGAGTAAGCAATGGTATCTTCACCAGAAACCATCCATTTGAGCAATTCTGCCTTGATTTCTTCTTGCACTTCTGCAGGAATTTCGTCAAATGAGGCAACTGACTTGTCCAAGACAACCCAGCGGTCAAGGTCTGTACGAGCAGGTGTAATGGCCATAAATTCTTGGCTATCCTTACCACCCATGGCTCCACCGTCACCAATAATAGCCTTGAAGTCTAAACCACTACGAGTGAAAATACGCTCATAAGCAGCCTTGTACTCATCGTAAACACTGTCCAAGCTATCATAGTTAGCGTGGAAACTGTAAGCATCCTTCATGATGAACTCACGTGTACGGAGAAGTCCATTACGTGGGCGTTTTTCATCACGATACTTAGGCTGGATTTGGTAAAGGTTAAGTGGCAATTGCTTGTAAGACTTAACAGAATCACGGACAATAGCTGTAAAGGTTTCTTCGTGAGTTGGACCTAGGATAAAGTCTGATTTTTCACGGTTTTTTAGTTTGTAAAGGTCTTCACCATAAGTTTCGTAACGACCTGATTCGCGCCACAATTCTGCACTGAGAAGGGCTGGAGCTAACATCTCAACGGCACCAATCTTGTCGAATTCTTGGCGCATGATATTTTTAGCTTTTTCAATCACACGGTTGGCAAGTGGTAGGTAAGAATAAACACCTGCTGAAACTTGACGAACATAACCAGCTCGCAACATAAGAGCGTGGCTGATAACTTGAGCATCGCTTGGCATTTCGCGAAGCGTTGGGATAGGCATTTTACTTTGTTTCATAATATTCCTCGATTATCTAAAAAAGAGTCGCATGATGTCATTCCAGGTCACAGCAATCATCAAGACAACCATGATAACCACTCCGGCCAAGGTGACATAGGTTTCAATTTCTTGTTTCAATGGTTTGCGGCGAATGGCTTCCAGGATATTGAGCACAATCTTACCACCATCCAGAGCTGGAATCGGAATAAGATTAAAAATCCCGATATTGATGGAAATCACTGCCAAGAAGTACAAGACATTCTCAATTCCATTTTTAGCAGCATCACTACTTGCCTTAAAGATAGCAACAGGTCCACCTAGCTTGTTCAAATCCGGTTGGAAAATCAGATTTTTCAGAGCTGATAGAATTCGGAGGGCCGAGTCAGCAGCAGTTGTAAAACCACCTACAAACATAGATAGAAAATCTGACTTAATCCCCGGTTGAACACCTAGAAGGTAACGGCCTTGACTTTCTTCTGGGGTAACAGTGACTTGTTTGTCACTCCCCTTTTCAGAAATAGTCACATCCAAGGTCGGGGCCGTCTTATCTTTGGTTTCTGATTCCACAGCCTGAATCAAACTTTCCCAGTTGCTAACCTCATGTGAACCAATCTTGGTAATCTGTGCCGTTTCTGGTACTCCCACCTTAGCCAAGGCCCCTTGGGGCATGACATGGAACTGGTTGGTATCGACATCTCTGACACCACCCTGCATAAAGATTAAAATCCAGAAAACAACGACACCTAAGATAAAGTTATTCATAGGGCCTGCAAAGTTAGTAATGAGTTTCCCCCAGATAGTTGCATTTTGATATTGAACATCTAAAGGTGCAATTCGAACCTCAGTTCCATCTGCTTCCACAACCGTTGCATCGTGATCTACTGCAAATGTTTTTTCTTCTTCCAGAACCAAGCCCCTGATAAAGAGCTTGTCTTCAAAGTCAAACTGGGTCACCTGCATAGGGAGGGCCGTTTGATCTAATTTTTTACCTGATAGATTGATGCGTTTAACCTTACCATCATCAGTAAGAGTCAAACTGACAGGAGTTCCTGTCTTAATTTCAGTTGTATCATCACCCCAACCGGCCATGCGAACGTAGCCTCCCAGAGGCAAGATTCGAATAGTATAGGCCGTTCCATCCTTGCCAATATGAGCAAAGATCTTGGGTCCCATGCCAATGGCAAATTCACGCACTAGAATCCCTGATTTCTTGGCAAAGTAGAAATGTCCGAACTCGTGCACCACTACAATAATCCCAAAAACCAGAATAAAGGTTAAAATTCCGAGCATAGTATTTCCTCCGTCTTTTGATTAAAAGAGTCCAAATAAGTGCATAATTGGAAATACAAGTAGCATACTATCAAAGCGATCCAAAACACCACCATGTCCAGGAATAAATTTCCCAGAATCCTTGACACCAAAGTGACGCTTGATCGAACTTTCTAGTAAATCACCAAATTGTCCAGCAATGCTAAAGAAAATAGCAAAGACTGACATCTTGTAAATTCCATACGGAAGAGCAACTGTCCTATCAAACATCATAAAGATGATGGTTACTAAAATAGCACCTAAAATACCACCCAAGGCACCCTCAAAGGTTTTATTTGGAGAAACTGTCGGAGCTAATTTTCGTTTACCATAGTTCATCCCAACAAGATAGGCACCACTGTCTGTCGCCCAGACGATACACAAGGCCAAGAGTGCCTTATCTAAACCTGCAATTCTAGCATCTAATAGAGCATTAAAACCAAAGCCCACGTAGAAACTCATAGCAAGCGGGAAAACAGCATCCTCAATCGTATAAGACTTGCTAAAAACAGTCGTTCCTAACATGATTGAAATCAAAACACTATAGGCAACCACATTCCCATCAACTGGCAAAAAAGTCAGGTAATTCTCCAAGGGAATGGTCAAAGCAAAGGTTGCAAAGAGGGTCAAGAGGCCCTCCATCGTCATGGTCTCTAGACCTCTCATCTTCAAAAGTTCATGCATGGCTAGCATGGCTATGATTCCAATTGCTATCTGAAGCAAGAGTCCCCCAATCATTAAAATTGGTAGGAAAATAGCCAGGGCAATCCCTGCAAACAAGGTTCTTTTCTGTAAATCCTGTGTCATATTTCCTCCTAAACTCCTCCAAATCGGCGATGACGACGATTGTAGGCAAGAATGGCTTCCTGCAAAGCCGCCTCGTCAAAATCAGGCCACAAGGTATCCGTAAAATAGAGCTCACTATAGGCTCCCTGCCATGGAAGGAAATTGCTCAAACGCAATTCTCCACTAGTACGGATAATCAAGTCTGGGTCTCGTAACTCCTTAGGCAAATGCTGGGTGAAGAGATAGTTGCCAATCAATTCCTCTGTGATGTCACCTGGGTTGATTTTGGCATCTAACACATCCTGGGAAATCAACTTAAGAGCCTGTGTAATCTCAGCACGTCCACCATAGTTGAGGGCAAAATTAAGAATTAATCCTGTGTTGTTCTTAGTTAATTCCTCAGCCTTGGTCAGAGCTTCAAAAGTTTGCTTAGGCAGGCGTTCTGTCTCCCCAATCATTTGAATCTTAACATTATTCGCATGCAATTCCGGGACATAATTATCATAAAACTCTACTGGCAAGTTCATGATAAACTTGACTTCCTGATCTGGACGGGTCCAGTTTTCTGTAGAAAAAGCATAGACTGTAATCACCTTGACGCCTAGTTTGTTGGCTACCTTGGTCACAGTTTGCAATGCTTCCATGCCCGCCTTATGTCCGAATACTCGCGGTTGCATACGTTTTTTAGCCCAACGGCCATTGCCATCCATGATGATGCCGATATGAGCAGGAACCTGTGTCGGAACCTCTACTTCCACAGCCCTATCTTTCTTAAAAAATCCAAACATGATCTTATTCCTATTCAAAAATCTATCGTTTCATTATACCATATTTCCCTATTTTCTTCTATCACTAAGCTATTTATACTCTTCGAAAATCAAATTCAAACCACGTCAGCTCTATCTGCAACCTCAAAACAGTGTTTTGAGCAACCTGCGGCTAGCTTCCTAGTTTGCTCTTT
>CAJZLM010000050.1:0-7255 GCA_916050595.1 Streptococcus mitis
CCTGTTTTTCTGGAATGTAATCATATTTCGCTGTCAAGGAATTTTACCCCCTCAAAGTCATCTTCCATGCGTAAGTCTGCATCTCCACTAAATGGGTCTGGAATTTTTGGAGCAAGGACAATGACATTATCTACACCTTTGTAGATAAAAATTTCCTGACCTTCTGGAACATTGAGTGTTTTCGGAATGGTCACAGTGATAGAATTCCCAACCTTACGAGTTTTAACAGTATTCATTTGTTTCTCCTTTGTCTTGTATCTAAAGCATACACCTAAAAACGGAGCAAGGCAAGAAAAAAGCCAGCACAGCTGACTCCTTTGTGATATACCCAATAAAAATATTATATCATAAAGGAGCTATGTTGTGAGGTTATTAAAAAAGGTTGACGTGCAATTCACCAAGAAAAATGTCTATGACGTTCTAGAGAGTTATCGCTCGTATGTCCGAATGGCAGGCGCTGAGTATTTGCCTAAGATCACAACGACCTACTCATTTGAACCAAAGACGTTTACTGGTAAGAACACAGCTACAGAGAATATGGTTATCGAACATGTGGATGCGGAAGCAGAGGTTTTAGAGATTGAGAGAGCAGTCAACTGTATCATGGATCCATACGTTCGGCAGGTTATAGCAAAGAAGTACATGGATATGGAAATCCAATTATCAGACAAGGCTATCTATATGGACTTAGGCTATTCTGAAAGTGAGTTCTACCGTATGCTTAGTAGAGGTGCTTTGGAATTTGCGGAAGCCTATCGGAAAGGTAAGCTGATTGTCTTTCGTAAAATTTTGGGAGATATTTGCAAGTAAATTGCTAGGAAATGGCTTATTTTACATGGTAAAATAGTATTGTCAAGTGATAGGTCAATTGACGTCTCCTTTATACTTTATTATATTTTTACGAGGCTTCGGTCTCGTTTTGGCGGTGACAGGCAAGTGGTTTCTCTCCTATTTTTCCCTTGGTTCGATTCCGGGCATCGCCGTTAAAGACTACAAAAAATAAAAAAGGAAAACTTTCAAAATGATTACTAATTAACACGCAAGGTAGTAGTCGCCTTGCATTTTTAGGGCTTAGCCTAGATAATCTGTGGTAACTCAGGAAAAGGATGTTTTTAAATCTATCAACCATCCTGCCAGCAATGGTCGATCTAAGCAATTTAATCTTAACTATTTCAGTTTTGGAATAGGTGGACGAAGTTAAAGCAGAAAGATTCCAACGGCAAGGTGCTGAGGAAATGCAAATGTGGCAGTTTGGCTGTGAGACGAGTCTATAAGAGGAAAGAGGTATTTGGTTCGAGGTGCAACAAGAGCTTAATACCATATCTTACAAAAATTGGGCGCCTCCCAAAAGTATGTAAGGTGAGTTGATTGTCCGCAAAACAATCGATAACAAGCAGGCGCTGTGCATTTTGTTCTTCAAAAGAGAATGAAACACATGGCGATGCGTGTCTGTGATAGATAAAATGATGATTTTTAATATTTTAAAAGCTATTCAAGATAGAAAAAATTCAAAAAAAAGCAAAAGTCATCGCCCGTCACAAATGAAAGTGTACTTCGGCAATTAGATTGCCTACTCAAGTCTCGCAAGGATGAGAGTAAAGTCAAAGAGTAAAGCAGCTTAGACTTTTAGCGGGGTCTTCGTTAATTGAAAAATGGCTTAGTAGTTTGTGATGTAAGGAGTGATTGGTCTAACCAATCGTGCATGAGTGATACAAGTAGGAATATTTGTGGACAAGATAATAAACTATAAGTTATCAAAAGTCACTCGCTTAAAGCAGTAGTCTCATGCTGGCTAATGGATATATGGTAGACGGATTAAGTCCTGTTTAGGGAATTAAGATGTCACAGGTTCGAGTCCTGTCGTTCCAATTGCGATTTTAATTCGCAATGAGAGGTCTTGAAAAGGTCACACATCGTGTGGCTTTTTTTGATTATAAAAAAGGTGGTGATGGACATTGGGTTAAATCAAAGACAAAAGATGTTTGCAAGCGAGTATTTGAGGACTGGTAATGTCTATCAATCCGCAATATTCGCAGGTTATAGTGAAGCGTATGCTAAAACAACTGCTAGTAAATTGCTAGAAAATGCAAGCGTTAAAACGTTTATACAAACCGAAACTGAAAAGATGCATGATGACAACGTTTTGAGTGCTAAAGAGGCTCTTTCAATTCTCTCGGACATTGCAAGAGGAAAGCGACTTGAGGAAGTCTTGATGATGAACCCTGTCACTGGAGAAGTTGATAGAGTTACAAAAAAAGCAGATAATAACACAGTTATCAAAGCGATAGCTGAGATATTGAAGCGTTATCCGACTGCTAAACAAGCTGAGAAACTAGAACTTGAAATAGAAAAACTCAAATCACAAATCGGTGTAGATAATGAACAAGACGATAAATTGAGAGACTTTGCCAAAGCTTTGAGAGGTGCTTTTGATAACAGATAGATTCACTAAACGACAAGAGGAAGTGCTTACACGAGTATTGAACGATGATTTCTTTATTTGTGGACTTCATGGTGCGAAACGTTCAGGAAAAACCGTTGTAGATAACATCGTTTTTATGAACGAAATTGATAGAGTTAGAACAATAGCTGATAAGTTAGACATTGATGAACCGATGTATATCTTAGCTGGAACCTCTTCAACATCGATACAAAACAATATCATTCAGGAACTGTATAACATGTTTGATATTGAACTCAAATACGACAAGCACGGAGCTTTTACCCTTGGTGGTGTAAAGGTGGTTCAAGTCTATACTGGTTCTATTTCTGGGTTAAAGCGTGCCCGTGGTTTCACTGCTTTTGGAGCTTACATAAACGAGGCGTCTCTTGCTAATGAACAAGTATTCAAAGAAATTATCTCACGTTGCTCAGGAGAGGGCGCTAGGATTATTTGGGATAGCAACCCAGACATCCCGACACACTGGCTCAGACGGGATTATATCAACTCTGGAGACGATATGATCATAGACTTTCATTTCAAGCTAGATGATAATACATTCATGTCTGATAGATATCGTGATAATATTAAAAATGCTACACCAGCTGGTGTATTTTACGACAGAGATATCCTTGGTTTGTGGGTAACTGGCGAGGGTGTTGTATATCGTGATTTTAGCGAGAATATGTTTGTGGATAACATACCAGAAGATATCACTAAAGTATATGCCGGCATTGACTGGGGATATGAACACTTTGGCTCAATCGTTGTTATCGGAGAGACACCCGACGGTTCAGTTTATTTGTTAGAGGAACATGCGCATCAGTACAAAGAGATAGACTTTTGGGTAGACCTCGCTAAGAATATCAAGGAACGGTACGGAAACATTACATTTTGGGCAGATAGCGCACGACCTGAACATGTTGCAAGATTTCAAAGAGAGCAATTAAGAACATTCAACGCTAATAAAGCGGTCTTGTCTGGTATTGAAGAAGTCGCCAAGTTAATGAAAACTGGGCGCTTTTTTGTTGTATCAAACAAGGTCAGCAAGTTCAAAGATGAGGTCTATCAATACATCTGGAATGAAAAAACAGGCGAGCCAGTGAAAGAGAATGATGACGTGCTGGATGCGGTGCGTTATGCGATTTACTCGCAACATTCACAACCTAAAGCAACCGTCCGCAGACGTTCTGATTATGGTTTATAGAGAGGAAAGACATGTACGAACATTTAACTTATCCAAGAGATGGATATGATGAGGGTTCTTTGAAGAAAGACCTGATTTACAAATTGATAACGAAACATAGCACTGAAGGCTCGCATTTGAAGAAGCTTAAAAGCTACTACATGGGCGAGCATGCTATCTTAAATCACAAGAGACGCAACGTAAACGCACCGAATTACAAGACGGTAGCCAATCATGCCAAGGACATCGCAGACACGGCTACAGGCTATTTTATGGGCAATCCTATCAAGTACAATAACACTGCTGAAGGTGATATTGATGAACTGCTTACAGCCTTTGACGGTGCTGAGATTGACCAAGTGGATGCGCAGAATGCTTTGAACATGGCTATCTATGGGCGTGCTTATGAGTACATCTATGCTAAAGAGGGATTGACTGAGTTGGACTCAACTAGTATTGATCCAGAGAATACCTTCATGGTCTACGATGATAGCATTGAGCGGAAGCCTTTGTTTGCGGTCTATTACTACCAAGTCAAAGATGATACGAAAGATACTACTAAGTACCAGGCAGAGGTCTTTACTGAGAATCTGCATTATCACATAGTTCTGAGAAGTACAGATTCAGGAACAACTCAGAACGAGCAAGCAGCCCCTCACAATCTTGGTCAAATCCCGATTATCGAGTATCGCAATAATCACTTTGCCATTGGCGACTACGAGCAACAGATTAGCTTGATTGATGCTTATAATTCCTTGATGGGTAACCGTGTCAATGACAAGGAACAGGCAGTAGAGTCTATCCTTGTCTTATATGGCACACAGTTAGCAGACACACCAGAAGATGCTAAGGTAGCGATGAAGATTCTTTCTGAAGAAGGTCTTTTGGAATTACCGGGAGATAGTGCGAGAGCTGAGTTCTTGAAGAACACGCTGGACGAAAGTGCCACGGAAATCTTGCGCACGGCTCTTAAAGAGGATATCTACACATTTAGTCATGTGCCGAATCTTACTGATGAGAACTTCGCAGGGAACACGTCAGGCGTAGCCATGGAATTCAAGCTAATGGGCCTTGAGATGATTACTAAGACCAAGGAAGCGAACTACAAGCGTGGATTGCGTCAGCGTATTGCAATTTTTGCTCATTACTTGGGCATGAAGCAGATTGCTTTAGAATCTCATTCAATTGTTCCGCAGTTTAGCCGTGGTTTACCTAAGAATTTGTTGGAGATTTCTCAGATTGTGAACAACCTTGAAGGCAAAGTGACCAACAGGCAGCTTATTTCTCTCTTGCCATTCGTGGAAGACCCTGACGCTGAACTGGAAGCCTTGGAAGAAGAGAAAAAGAAGAACATGGAGGACATGCCGATGTTCAACCAAGACAACACGAAACCTGAAGATGAGGTAGAGGATGAAGAATCAGGAGTATTGGGCGAAGAGGAAAGCCAATCTGATTTACCAGCAGATGGACAAGGCCGAAAAGCAGGCAGACCAGTTCGATAAGATCTATCAAGAAGCTAAGATCTACTTGGATAAGGAAATCAATAAGATTTTCGATAAGTTCCAACGCGATTATGGTTTAAGTCAGGTAGATGCTAGACAAGTCTTGAAGAACATGAAAGACAAGAAAAACTTGAATGAACTTCGTAAGGTGCTTGAAGCAAGACCGAATGACCCGAACATCCAACGATTACTTGCAGATTTGGACAGTCCAGCTTATTCTTTTCGTATGAAGCGCCTAGAGCGTTTGAGCGACGATTTAGATCGTATGCGTGAATCTATCTATCATTCAGAGAAGACAGGCTCAGATGCCTTTTATAGCGACCTGATGAAGGATAGCTATTACAAGGCTACCTTTGACCTACAGCAGCAGACAGGACTCGCATACGACTTTTCTGGGCTTCCTGAGAACGAGATTAAACATCTACAGTCTTTTAGTTGGGTAGGAGATGGAAGTACGTACTCAACAAACATCTGGAAGAACACAGGGAAGCTTACATCTAGCATAAAAGATGAACTTCTCATGAGCCTCATGACAGGTCGAGATACACGAGAAACTGCACAAGCAATTGCTGAGAGGTTCAATGTAGGCCAGAACGATGCAAGGCGTTTGGTTCGGACAGAATCAGCCTTTTTTCACAACCATATGGAACTACTCAGCTATGAGGAAGCGGATATAGAGAAGTATATCTTTGTGGCCGTCTTAGACAAGCGTACATCACGTATTTGTCAGGAGCATGACAATCAGGTCTACGACAGGGACAAGGCTACCCCTGGTGTCAATTGTCCGCCTATGCACCCATGGTGTAGGTCTACTACTGTCGCATACGATGAGGATGCAGACTACAGCAAGCTGAAGCGCAGAGCAAGGAATCCAGAGACAGGTAAGACCGAGCTAGTACCTGCCGATATGACTTATAAAGAGTGGTATAGCAAGTATGTGGATGCTGAGGAAGTTGTTAAGGAATCAAAAAATGATATAAAAACATTTGACTTTTACCCGTTGACAGAGGATAATATAGGTGACAAAGAAAGAATATTAAGTGTATCCAAAAGATTGAAAATGGTTTCAGAAGAATACGAGAAAGAAACCGGTAAAAATATTTTAGAATTAGCTGCAAATAAAAAATTGACAGATCGTTCAAAACCGTATGATGATGAAAAATCTAAATTCATAAGATTTTTATATGAACGAATTGGCTATGATAGAAAACCGAATATTCTCAATGAGAATGATATTGTTGGATTAGAGACCATATATCGTGGTGTAAGTGATAGTAAATCTGGAGAAATAACGTCAAAAACCTTAAAGGATAACTTCAGAAATGGGAAACTAGACCTAAGCGGTAGAGTAAAATCTGCCCATGGGCGCGGTTTGTATTTCGGAAGTCGTTTTGTTGCTGAGAGATATGCTAATAAAGGACCGAATCCACTACTGATCAAAGCTTTTTATGATCATTCAGATTTTAAATTTTTAACTGACGAACTTTATAAAAAAGAAAAGCATACTTGGTTGAAAAATTTAGACGATGATAATGAATTATATGAATATTACTATTTTTTGATGAGTCAAATAGGAATAAATGACTCTAATGCAGATGTTTTTGCTGTTCTGCATGGTTATGACGGTTTTAAAGCGATGCATAATGATGGGTTGTATACAATTGTTTATAACCGCAGTAAGTTAGGGGTGATTAAAGATGATTAAAATTTCGATTAGTTTGTTGCTAGATGCGATTGAAGATAACATCAACGACGAAGAACTTCAATCTATCGATTTCGAGACTCATATTAGAAAAATTACAAAAGAATTCCAGGGAGAAAATGGTGAATTCTTAGTAAAAGAAGAAGCGTTTGAAGCACTCCCTTTGGACAGAGATAAAAAGGATAAAATCATTGAGCAAATAAAACAGAATAGTCAAAATGTTTTTAAAGATGATTTTGACACGTTGTTACAATTATATTATTAAGCACCTAGAGAAATCTAAGTGCTTTTTGATACGAGTTAATTTTGTCTTTTATATGCTACGTGATATAATATACCTATCAGCAACCAGCAATAAAAAAAGCACGTTTGACCGTGCTAGTTTCTTGCCTGCTGAACTCATCAAAACCTAGCCCTTTTGTGGG
>CAJZLM010000051.1:0-7237 GCA_916050595.1 Streptococcus mitis
TTGGTCATTAAATCTTTTTCTCAATACTGAAAAGTGGAGAAAGTGGGCGTTTTTCATGGATACGTACGATAGCATCCCCTAGGAGATGAGCGATTGAAATCTGCTCAATCTTATCAATCAAACGCTCTTCTGGCAGATAGATGGTATCCAAAACAACCAATTTCTTAATAGCTGATTTTTGGATATTGTCCATAGCAGGACCAGAAAGAACTGGGTGCGTACAGCTTGCATAGACTTCAACAGCACCAGCTTCCGCAAGAGCATCTGCCGCATGACAAATCGTTCCAGCAGTATCAATCATATCATCAATCAAGATACAAGTCTTGCCTTCGACCTTACCGATGATGTTCATGACTTCACTAGTATTCATCTTATCAACGCTACGACGTTTATCGATGATAGCGATAGATGTTTTCAAAAACTCAGCCAACTTACGGGCACGAGTCACCCCTCCATGGTCTGGGCTGACAACCACATAGTCAGAACCAACCATACCACGACGCTCAAAATAATCCGCAATCAGAGGAGCCCCCATCAAATGATCCACAGGAATATCAAAGAATCCTTGAATCTGCGCAGCATGCAAGTCAATTGTCAATAAACGATCCACTCCAGCTACTTCAAGCATATTTGCGACAAGTTTTGAAGTGATTGGCTCACGCGCTCTCGCCTTTCTATCCTGACGTGCATACCCATAGTAAGGCATGACAACATTGACAGATTCTGCACTCGCACGCTTCAAAGCATCCACCATAATCAAAATTTCAAGCAGATTGTCATTTACAGGCGAGCTAGTTGATTGTAGGATAAAGACGTGTTTCCCACGGATTGATTCTTCAATGTTGACCTGAATCTCTCCATCTGAAAATTGGCGAACACTTGATTTCCCCAACTCTATCCCAATCTCCTGCGCCACACGTTTTGCCAATTCTTGATTAGAAGAAAGGGCAAACAGCTTTAAATCAGAAAAAGACATGATTTCCTCCGGTATATATGTATCGCTTGTGCTTTTCACAAAATTTTTCCATTTACCATTGTAGCGCTTTTTGCACTATTTTTCAATCAAAAATAAAAGAAGGGCACCATATTTGTACCCTTGCATCATTCTTTTAAAAAATATTCTAGTTCATCAACTCATTGTGCTTCTCAACAAAGCGATAAGCCTGATAAAAACCATAGAGAGCAATAGCCGTCACCACTGGAATCGCTAGGGGCAATTCTGTCTCCAATTCAACAAAAGGAGAGTTAAACAAGAAGTGAGTTCCCAAAGCTAAACCTAGGAAAATAAGCCCCTCTTTCTTGCCAACCTTCTGCCCTTTATAAGTTCTGTAAAGTAGGTAAACACCTACTACAGCCAGACCTGAGAAAGTCCAGTGAGAGGCAATTCCTGAAATGATACGCTCTAAAATCCTCGAAATAGTAAAGTCAAATCCCTCTGGCAAATCCGTACGAATATAGCCAATATCCTCAATCATTTGGAATCCCAAACCAGAAGCAATCCCAAGTAAAAACAAAGATTTTAATTTTCGCACAGGAATCAAAGCCAAAACAAAAACAAGTGGCAATAATTTCAACGGTTCTTCTACCAAAGGAGCCACAATAGCACTTTCAAAGGCATTTAAAAATGCACTATCTTGGAAAAGAACCTCCAATAAATCATGGATATAAGTATTAGCAAAGCTAGACAACCAACCTGAAAGGAACATCCCGCCCAATAAAGACAAAATCAAAGCATTCTTTGGCAATTCCCATTTTTTCCCAATACGGAAGAGGAAATAAAGAGCCGGAATCATGTAAAAGAGAGCTAGAAAGATAGAAACTCCCATGAGTCCATATTCCGCAGTTGACATCGAACCGTCCGTATAGTAGATGGTTTCATACTGTAAACCAATACATAGCAATAAAATAAAAATAAATAAAATACTGTTTTTCTTCATACACTTTCTTTCTAAATGAAGTATTTACAATTCTACAACTGTCATACTTCCTGTATCCACATCGTAAATGGCACCAGAGATAATGACATCGTCTGGTATTAGGGGAGATTCGATAAGGAGGTGCATATCCTCGCGTACACTCTCCTCTATATCTTGGAAGGGCAAGAAGTCCTGGTCTGACACATCGACACCTAGTTCCTCTTTCAGATACTCCTGAAAAGGACCATTTTCAAAGGTCTGAGCACCACAGTCTGTATGGTGTAACACCACAATCTCTCTTGTCCCCATTTGTTGCTGGGAAATAACTAGCGAACGAATCATGTCCTCAGTCACTCGACCACCTGCATTCCGCAAGATATGAGCATCCCCAAGTGCCAAGCCCAGAGCTTGCGCAACGTGCAAACGTGAGTCCATACAGGTCACAATAGCTACTCTTGTTTTGGGTTTAAGTGGCAGATTTAACTGCCCATGTAGGGCAACATAAGCCTGATTGGCTTGCATAAACTGTTCAAAATACGACACGATTCCCTCCTCAAAAATTTGATAATCAAATATTTCTCCTATCTTATCATTTTTAAGAGGATTTGTCACGGATTATGCAAAGACCTTTTTCAAAACCTCCTGAATCGTTGTCACTCCAATGACCTGAATTTCCTTAGGCGGAGTGATTCCTGTCAAGGAATTTTTCGGTACATAAATCTTAGTAAAGCCCAGTTTAGCAGCTTCATTGATGCGTTGTTCGATACGATTCACGCGCCGAATTTCTCCTGTCAAGCCCAGTTCTCCTACAAAACATTCCTGAGGATTAGTTGGCTTGTCTTTATAGCTCGAAGCAATGGCAACAGCAACAGCCAAGTCAATGGCAGGTTCATCCAATTTGACACCGCCAGCAGATTTGAGATAGGCATCCTGATTTTGCAAGAGAAGACCTGCCCGTTTTTCCAAAACAGCCATAATCAAGCTAGCACGATTAAAATCAAGTCCTGTCGTAGTACGCTTGGCATTTCCAAACATGGTTGGCGTCACCAAGGCCTGAACCTCCGCTAAAATCGGACGCGTCCCTTCCATGGTCACAACGATTGACGAGCCAGTCGCCCCGTCCAAACGCTCTTCTAGGAAAACTTGACTCGGATTGAGCACCTCAACCAATCCGCCCGACTGCATCTCAAAAATCCCAATCTCATTAGTGGAGCCAAAACGGTTTTTAACCGCTCTCAAAATACGAAAAGTATGGTGACGCTCCCCTTCAAAGTAAAGCACCGTATCCACCATATGCTCCAACATTCTCGGCCCAGCCAAGGTTCCTTCCTTGGTCACATGCCCTACGATAAAGATAGCAATGTTATTAGTCTTAGCCAGTTGCATGAGTTCAGCGGTCACCTCACGCACCTGAGAAACAGAGCCCTGCACCCCTGAAATCTCAGGAGACATAATAGTCTGGATGGAGTCAATAATGAGAAAGTCTGGTTGGATACGCTCCACCTCAGCACGAACACTCTGCATATTGGTCTCTGCATAAAGATAAAACTCACTATCAATATCACCCAAGCGCTCTGCTCGTAGCTTGATTTGCTGAGCAGACTCCTCCCCACTGACGTAGAGAACAGTCCCCACTTGGGACAACTGGGTTGAGACTTGTAGGAGAAGGGTTGATTTCCCAATCCCAGGATCCCCACCGATGAGGACAAGACTTCCTGGTACCACTCCGCCTCCAAGTACACGGTTGAATTCCTCCATCTCTGTCTTGGTTCGATTGACATTGATGGAGGTCACTTCAGCCAGTTTCATGGGCTTGGTTTTCTCACCTGTCAAGGACACACGCGCATTCTTGACCTCGACAACCTCAACCTCTTCTACAAAAGAAGACCAAGACCCACAGTTAGGACAACGTCCCAGATATTTAGGGGAATTATACCCACAATTTTGACATACAAATGTCGCTTTTTTCTTTGCGATGATAAACCTCTTTCTATATCTCTATCTCACACTCAATCACTTGGCAAAAATCAATCTTCTCATTTGGCACAAACTGGCGCATGAGCATGTTGTGAGTTACCACTATCACGGTCTGGTAATCTCGATACTTAGCCATGCATTCTAGAAAACGAGACTTCATCTCCGTAGCTGTCTCATATTGAATAGGACTATTAGGAAGTAACTCCCCATTATTTTCTAGAAATATAGCACGAGCTTTTTCAAAATTATCTGTGCCACTTTCATAGACCTGCCATTCATGCAATAATGGTTCCACTCTCAAAGGAAGTCCAGTAACACAAGCCACATAAGAAGCCGTTTCTAAAGCTCTTGTGACTGCAGAAGATATGATTATTTCAGCTGAAGGGAGTAAAGGATTGGTGCTCAGTTTCTGGGCTTGCTGCCGTCCCTTCTCAGACAAGGGGGCCAAATCTATCCCAAATCCCGTATAAGAACGCTCCTCTAACTCACGATAATCTGGCTCCCCGTGACGTACAAAGATAATCTTCATTCTAGTGCCCGGTCGATCCAAATCCACCAGTTCGAACGCCATCAGCCATATCTCCATCTGCAATTAAGAAAGGAGCAAAGACAGCCTGGACAACACGTTCTCCAACTTCAAGAACAACCTCTTGGTCTGTGATATTCTTCATCTGCGCAAAAATATGCCCTTCATTCCCAGTATTGCCATAATAATCCCCATCAATGACCCCAACCGAGTTAATTAAAACCAAACCCTTCTTACGAGGATTTGAAGAACGATCATAAAGGTAAAGAACCTCAGTCGGTTGCATATAAGCCTTAACCCCTGTCGGAACCAAGACAATCTCTCCTGGCGCAATAACCGTACGCACAGCAACCTTTAAGTCGTAACCAGCCGCATGCGCTGTCTCACGCTTGGGCAATAAATTTTCATCTGTAAAACTAGAAACCAATTCAAAACCACGAATTTTCATCATCTTCTCTTTTCTATTATCATTTATTCTAGATTATTCTATCTTATTTATTCGGAAAAAGCACGAAAAAAAGAGCACACAATTCAAATCGCTTAGGGCTGCTGGATTCCTCCCCTGACCCGCTTCACGCAGAACTGTTGCTCCACTATTTATTATATCACATTCCTATTCATTTTAAAAGCAAAATTATTTTTTCCGTCTATTTCTAAAAAAGTCCTGCATAATAGCTGCGCATTCATCTTCCAAAATTCCCGTTTCAACCTCCACACGATGATTGAGACGCTCATCTGTTAAGATATCGTACAAACTCCCAGCAGCGCCAAATTTCTGGTTTTTAGCCCCATAGACCACGTTTGGAATACGGGCGAGGCCAATCGCCCCACTACACATGACACACGGCTCAATGGTCACAAAAAGCGTGCAATCAAGCAAGCGCCAGCTCTCCTCACTCAGATTCGCATTCTCTATAGCCATAATTTCCGCATGCATAACCGCTCGTTGCAACTCCTCACGCGCATTATGCCCACGACCAATGATTTCTCCGTCCTTGACAATCACACAGCCAATTGGAATTTCATCGTGTTCAAGAGCAATCTCAGCCTCTCTCAAAGCTTCCCTCATAAAGACTTCTTTTTCTTCAACTGTATAATTCATCAATTTCCCTTTTCCTACTTGTCAGTTTTATTATTATATCATGAATCCTAACACAAAAAAAGCCACCGAATGCGGTGACTTTATAGGGAGATTATTATGAAAAAGAAAAGTTTAGGATATTTGTTACAACAAGTTAGGAGGTCTTCTTGTAACTGTCTATAGTATACCCGACCTATCTTAAACAAATCTTAAAAATCTCTTAGGACCAAACACTTTCTAAAATATTTGTTTGTTCACGACCAGGACCCACTGAGAAAGTAGAGATACGAACGCCAACCAATTCACTCACACGACGAACGTAGTTACGCGCATTCTCAGGAAGATCTTCCAAATTACGAACTCCAGTGATATCTTCTGACCAACCTGGCAACTCTTCATAGATAGGCTTGCAACGTTTCAATTGCTCAAGACTAGCTGGATAGTAGTCAATACGTTGACCATCAAGATCATAGGCCACACAGATTTTCACAGTATCTAAACCACTCAAAACATCGATAGAATTCAATGAAAGGTTAGTGATACCAGAAACACGACGACTATGACGCATCACAACTGAGTCAAACCAACCCACACGACGTGGACGACCAGTTGTTGTACCATATTCATGACCCACTTCACGGATACGTTCTCCCACTTCATCAAACAACTCAGTTGGGAAAGGACCGTCTCCTACACGACTCGTATAGGCTTTACATACACCAACAACCTTGTCAATCTTACTTGGACCAACACCAGAACCAATGGTCACACCACCAGCCACAGGGTTTGATGACGTAACAAATGGATAAGTACCTTGGTCGATATCTAGCATAACACCTTGTGCACCTTCAAAAAGCACACGCTTTCCATTATCCAGCGCATCATTCAAGATAACAGATGTGTCTGTCACATATTTCTTGATTTGTTGACCATATTCGTAATATTCTTCAAAAATATCATCGAAAGCAATCGCTTTACTGTCATACAATTTTTCAAAAAGACGATTCTTTTCAGCAAGGTTACGTTCTAAACGCTCACGGAAAATATCTTTATCCAAAAGATCTGCAATACGAATTCCCACACGAGCAGCCTTGTCCATATAAGCTGGACCAATTCCCTTGATTGTAGTCCCAATCTTATTGTCGCCCTTAGCTTCTTCTTGCAAGCGATCCAACTCGATATGATAAGGCAAAATAACATGCGCGCGATCAGAAATACGCAAGTTATCAGTTGTCACACCCTCCTCATGAAGATAGCTCAACTCTTTTACAAGAGATTTAGGATTTACAACCATACCGTTCCCAATAACTGAGATTTTTTCAGGGAAGAAAATTCCAGATGGAATCAAGTGCAACTTAAATTTCTTACCATCGATCACAATCGTGTGACCTGCATTATCACCACCTTGGTAACGTGCAATCACTTCTGCATTCGCTGAAAGGAAGTCTGTAATCTTCCCTTTACCTTCATCACCCCATTGGGTACCTACAACAACAACTGAAGTCATAATCTTGTCTGAGCCCTCAGGCTCTTCCTTTCTCACATACATGGCAGGAATCTCACCCGCAATTATATCTTACAATTTATTATAAGAAAAAATCGCCTTTTTATCAAGAAGAAACAATAGAAAGATTTGCTATTTCCAACTATTAAAAAATGTTTTAGAAAAAATTCCGGCTATTTATCATTATTTTCCCACAAAAAGTTAAATTTGTTCGGAAATTAACTCATACTGTC
>CAJZLM010000052.1:0-7140 GCA_916050595.1 Streptococcus mitis
AAACCATTACAGTTTCATCCGGTGGTCAATTCACAGTAGAATCTGCTGATGGAAAGAAAGAAAACTACTCTATCAGAGGCTATTCTTATACTCTTGACGATGGTAAGTATAATGCCAAAATCGGTGGAGGAAAAGTCATCCAAATTACAACAGGAGCGGATGGTAAGGTTTCCAGTGTTGCTTTGAGTCAATAATAACCCTCAGTATTTGAATTTTTACAGTCAAAGAAAATCCGTCAGCTCAATAAGAGTTGACGGATTATTTTATACTTGTACTTGGGTTAAAAATTCTTCTGTAGTAAGAGTTTGAGCAAACTCATCTTGTAGAGAAAGGAGATTAATCTCATGGATAGTCTCAGGAGAGATGGCCTGACCGTTTTTGTTAGATAGGGTAAAACTGGCAGTGGCATCTGCTAGTAAAGTGACTTCAAAACCAAGATTTGCTGCCATTCGTGTCGTAGTAGATACACAATGAGGCAGGGTCAAACCAACAACGACTAAATGACAAATCTGATTTTTTCGTAAATAGGTTTCAAGATTTGTTCCAATAAAGGCGCTATTAACCGTTTTTTGAAAGACAGGTTCTGCAGTAACTGGCTCAAATCCACTTTTAAACACCTGATTTTGTTTGTTATAAAATTGCGACTGGGGGTTGTCAGATATGTGTTGAACATGTAAGACTGGAAGAGCGTGTTTACGAAAGTATGCCAGTATCCTCAATGCTTGTTGTTCAGCTTGAGGGTTATTTCGTTCTCCCCAGATAGGGTTATCAAATGCTTTTTGCATATCGATAATCAGTAGAGCAGTATGAACCATTTTAAGTCTTATCCAATTGCAAGAGGGATTCAATCTCTGCTAGGGTGCTAGCTTGGGAGATGGCTCCACGGAGTTTGGCAGCGCCAGATGTTCCACGGAGGTAGTGTGGAGCGAGGCCACGGAATTCACGAACTGCTACGTTTTCCCCTTTGAGGTTAATCAATCGTTTCAAGTGTTCGTAGGCGATTTTCATCTTGTCTTCAAAGGTCAAATCAGGGAGGATTTCTCCTGTTTCAAAGTAATGGTTGATTTGGTTGAAGAGGTAGGGATTTCCCATAGCAGCGCGGCCGATCATGACTGCGTCAGCACCGACTTCTTCGATACGTTGTTTGGCTTCTTGGACAGTACGGATATCACCGTTGGCGATAAATGGAATCTTGGTCAGAGCTTGGGCTACGTCGTGCAAGGTCTCAAGGTCTGCATGACCTGTATACATTTGCTCACGGGTACGGCCATGCATGGCGAGGGCAGAAACACCTGCAGCTTCAGCAGCGAGGGCATTTTCTACTGCAAGAGACGGGTCAGCCCAGCCTGTTCGCATTTTGACAGTAAGTGGGATATCAAGGACAGACTGGACCTTGTTGATGATAGAGTAGATCTTGTCTGGATCCTTGAGCCACATAGCGCCAGCTTCGTTCTTCACGATTTTGTTAACTGGGCAGCCCATGTTGATATCCACGATATCGGTTTTGGTGTTTTCTTGGATGAATTCTGCTGCGCGTGCTAGGCTGTCTTCATCACTACCAAAAAGTTGGATAGAAACAGGGTTTTCGCCTTCATCGATATGAAGCATGTGCAGGGTTTTTTCGTTGTTGTATTGGATTCCCTTGTCAGAGACCATTTCCATGACAACGAGTCCAGCTCCGAGCTCTTTTGCGATAGTACGAAAGGCTGAGTTGGTGACACCAGCCATGGGTGCTAAAACGGTACGATTGGGAATCTCAACATTGCCAATCATAAAAGGTGTATTAAGATTTGTCACGAATGAGTTCCTCCAGGTCGTTTTCATCAAAGTTGTAAGTAGTTTGGCAGAATTGACAAGTGATTTCTGCCCCGTGGTCTTCCTCTTTCATTTCCTGTAGGTCTGAGCTTGGAAGGCTGGCAAGAGCGTTCATAAAGCGTTCATGGCTACAGTCACATTGGAAACGGATTTCTTCTTCAGAAAGACGCTTGTAAGCCTCGTCACCGTAGATAGCCTTGAGGAGGGCTTCGATATGGTCTTTACTTTCCAGAAGGGTTGAGATAGCTGGCATTTCTTGGATGCGTTTTTCAAAGCGAGCAATCTCTTCTTCCTTGGCTCCCGGCAAGACTTGAACTAGGAAACCACCTGCAACCTTGACCTTGTCTTCTTCGTCCAAAAGGACATTGAGGCCGACTGCTGAAGGGGTTTGTTGGCTTTCGGTCAGGTAAAAGGCCAGGTCTTCACCGATTTCCCCAGAGATGAGGGGAGTCATAGAGTTGTAAGGATTTCCAGTACCGTAGTCTGTGATAACGAGGAATTGACCATTTCTAACAAAAGGTCCAACTAGGACTTCACCAGTTGCAGTCTTTTTGATGTCAACACCAGGATTTTGAACGTAGCCTTTGACGTTCCCCTTGGTATCAGCAACGGTGATAATGGCTCCTAGAGAGCTAGATCCCAGTACCTTCACTGTTAGTTTGGTATTTCCTTTTTCATTGGCTGCGAGAATTTGGCTAGCGATAAGAGTTCGACCAAGCGCTACAGTTGAGCTAGCTTGGGTTTGGTGTTTTTCTTGAGCAGTGCGGACGGTTTCTGTGCTATCAAGGACAAAAGCACGAAAGGCTCCGCTTTCTGATATTGTTTTAATAATTTTATCCATAGCTACTATTTTAGCATAAAAATGCCCAAAGGGGGAGCCGTGTGTTTGCTGATTTTTAGGATAATGGACCAGGAAATCAGCATGAAAATAAAAAGAGAAACAGATTATTTCAGCATTTGTAAGATTTATGCTATGCTTAAGGTAGAAAATGAAAGGGGTAACAAATGTATTTAGGAGATTTGATGGAAAAGGCTGAATCTGGCCAATTTTCAATCCTTTCCTTTCTATTACAAGAGTCTCAGACGACCGTCAAGGCTGTAATGGAGGAAACAGGATTTTCAAAAGCAACCCTAACCAAATATGTCACCCTTCTCAATGACAAGGCTTTGGATAGTGGCTTAGAGCTGACTATCTCCTTAGAAGATGAAAATCTGCGCCTGTCAATCGGTGCAGCTACCAAAGGGAGAGATATCCGGAGCCTGTTTTTGGAGAATGCTGTTAAATACCAAATTTTAGTCTATCTTCTCTACCACCAACAGTTTTTAGCCCATCAGCTGGCTCAAGAATTGATGATTAGTGAGGCTACGCTTGGTCGCCACTTAGCTAGTTTGAATCAGATTTTGTCAGAATTTGACTTATCCATCCAAAATGGACGTTGGCGAGGTCCAGAGCATCAGATTCGCTATTTCTATTTCTGTCTTTTCCGCAAGGTCTGGTCCAGTCAGGAATGGGAAGGTCACATGCAGAAACCAGAGAGAAAACAGGAGATTGCCACTTTAGAAGAAATCTGCGGTGCAAGTTTGTCTTCGGGTCAGAAATTGGACTTGGTTCTCTGGGCTCATATCAGTCAACAGCGTCTTCGGGTTAATGCTTGTCAGTTCCAAGTGATAGAAGAGAAAATGCGAGGGTATTTTGACAATATTTTCTACCTTCGTTTGCTGAGAAAGGCTCCGTCCTTTTTTGCTGGACAACACCTTCCTCTAGGAACTGAGGATGGGGAGATGATGATTTTCTTCTCTTTCCTCCTATCTCATCGCATTCTTCCTCTTCATACTATGGAATATATCCTTGGTTTTGGAGGGCAGTTGGCCGATTTGCTGACACAGTTGATTCAAGAAATGAAGAAGGAGGAGTTGCTGGGTGATTATACAGAGGATCACGTTACCTATGAACTCAGTCAGCTTTGTGCTCAAGTCTATCTCTATAAGGGCTATATTTTACAGGACCGCTACAAGTACCAGTTGGAGAATCGTCATCCTTATTTGCTGATGGAACATGATTTTAGGGGGACGGCAGAGGAGATTTTTGATGCTCTACCTACCTTTCAGCAGGGGACGGATTTGGATAAGAAAATTCTCTGGGAATGGCTCCAGTTAATCGAATATATGGCTGAAAACGGTGGCCAGCATATGCGGATTGGTCTGGATTTGACATCTGGTTTTCTTGTCTTTTCAAGGATGGCATCCATTTTGAAACGGTATTTGGAATACAATCGTTTTATCACCATTGAAGCCTATGACCGAACTCGGCATTATGATTTGCTGGTTACCAATAACCCGATTCATAAGAAGGAACAGACCCCAGTTTATTATTTAAAAAATGACTTGGATTTGGAAGATTTGGCAGGGATTCGTCAGTTATTATTCACTTAAAAGGCTTGGTTGTTCCAGGTCTTTTTTGTGAAATTCACACAATCTACTCACATTTTTTAAAAAATTAAAAAAAGTTGATGAACAAGAAAGCGCTTTATTTTGTATACTAGTTAGTGTAAAGAGGAAACATCCTCAAGATCTTTATCAGGAGGACAGCACATGTCACAAGAAAAATACATCATGGCCATTGACCAGGGAACTACAAGTTCTCGTGCCATTATTTTCAACAAAAAAGGAGAAAAAGTTAGCTCGAGTCAAAAAGAGTTTACTCAGATTTTCCCTCAGGCAGGTTGGGTTGAGCACAATGCCAATGAAATTTGGAACTCGGTTCAGTCAGTTATTGCGGGTGCTTTCATCGAAAGTGGTGTCAAGCCAAATCAAATCGAAGCAATCGGGATTACCAACCAGCGTGAAACAACTGTCGTCTGGGATAAGAAAACAGGGCTCCCTATCTACAATGCTATCGTTTGGCAATCACGTCAGACAGCTCCTTTGGCTGAACAACTAAAAAGTCAAGGTTATGTGGAAAAATTCCATGAAAAGACTGGTTTGATCATCGATGCTTACTTCTCTGCTACCAAGGTTCGTTGGATTTTGGATCATGTAGAAGGTGCTCAAGAGCGAGCAGAAAAAGGGGAATTGCTCTTTGGTACCATCGATACTTGGTTGGTTTGGAAATTGACTGACGGTGCGGCTCACGTGACGGACTACTCAAATGCAGCTCGTACCATGCTTTATAACATTAAAGAACTCAAATGGGATGATGAGATTTTGGAAATCCTCAACATTCCAAAGGCTATGTTGCCAGAAGTTCGTTCTAACTCTGAAATCTATGGTAAGACAGCTCCATTCCATTTCTACGGTGGAGAAGTGCCAATCTCAGGTATGGCTGGGGACCAACAAGCAGCCCTCTTTGGACAGTTGGCCTTTGAGCCAGGTATGGTTAAGAATACTTATGGAACAGGTTCTTTCATCATCATGAATACTGGTGAAGAGATGCAGTTGTCTGAAAATAACCTCTTGACAACGATTGGTTACGGAATCAATGGCAAGGTTTACTATGCCTTGGAAGGTTCTATCTTCATCGCAGGAAGTGCCATTCAATGGCTTCGTGACGGTCTTCGTATGGTAGAAAATTCACCAGAGTCTGAAAAATATGCTCGTGATTCTCACAACGATGATGAAGTTTATGTCGTTCCAGCCTTTACAGGTCTAGGTGCTCCATACTGGAACCAAAACGCTCGCGGTTCTGTCTTTGGCTTAACTCGTGGAACAACTAAAGAAGACTTTATCAAGGCGACTTTGCAATCTATTGCTTATCAAGTACGTGACATCATCGACACCATGCAAGTGGATGCTCAGACAGCTATTCAAGTCTTAAAAGTAGACGGTGGTGCAGCTATGAACAATTTCCTCATGCAGTTCCAAGCTGATATTTTGGGAATCGATATCGCACGCGCCAAAAACTTGGAAACAACAGCTTTGGGGGCAGCCTTTCTAGCAGGTTTGTCAGTGGGCTATTGGAAGGACTTGGATGAGTTGAAACTCTTGAATGAGACAGGAGAACTCTTTGAACCATCTATGAATGAATCTCGCAAGGAACAACTCTACAAGGGCTGGAAGAAAGCTGTGAAAGCAACCCAAGTCTTTGCGGAAGTAGACGACTAATACTGGAAGAATAAAGCGACTCAGTTAGAAAGTGTGTAAATATGGAATTTTCAAAGAAAACACGTGAATTATCAATTCAAAAAATGCAAGAACGTACCTTGGACCTCTTGATTATCGGTGGAGGAATCACCGGTGCTGGTGTAGCCTTGCAGGCTGCAGCCAGTGGTCTTGACACTGGATTGATTGAAATGCAGGACTTCGCAGAAGGAACATCCAGCCGTTCAACAAAATTGGTTCACGGAGGTCTTCGTTACCTCAAACAATTCGACGTAGAAGTGGTCTCAGATACAGTTTCTGAACGTGCAGTGGTTCAACAAATCGCTCCACATATTCCAAAACCAGATCCAATGCTCTTGCCAGTTTACGATGAGGATGGAGCGACCTTTAGCCTCTTCCGTCTGAAAGTAGCTATGGATTTGTATGACCTTTTGGCAGGAGTTAACAACACACCAGCTGCTAACAAGGTTTTGAGCAAAGAAGAAGTCTTGGAACGCCAACCAAACTTGAAGAAAGAAGGTTTGGTAGGAGGTGGGGTTTACCTTGACTTCCGTAACAACGATGCACGTCTCGTGATTGAAAACATCAAACGTGCCAACCAAGACGGTGCCCTCATTGCTAACCACGTGAAGGCAGAAGGCTTCCTCTTTGACGAAAGTGGCAAGATTACAGGTGTTGTAGCTCGTGATCTCTTGACAGACCAAGTCTTTGAAATCAAGGCTCGTCTGGTTATCAATACAACAGGTCCTTGGAGCGACAAGGTGCGCAATTTGTCTAATAAGGGAACACAATTCTCACAAATGCGTCCAACTAAGGGAGTTCACTTGGTAGTGGATTCAAGCAAGATCAAGGTTTCACAGCCAGTTTACTTTGACACAGGTTTGGGTGACGGTCGTATGGTCTTTGTTCTCCCGCGTGAAAACAAGACTTACTTTGGTACAACTGATACAGACTACACAGGTGATTTGGAACATCCAAAAGTGACTCAGGAAGATGTAGATTACCTACTTGGCATTGTCAACAACCGCTTCCCAGAAGCTAACATTACCATTGATGATATCGAAAGTAGCTGGGCAGGTCTTCGTCCATTGATCGCAGGCAATAGCGCTTCTGACTACAATGGAGGAAATAACGGAACCATCAGTGATGAAAGCTTTAACAACTTGATTGCGACTGTTGAATCTTATCTCTCTAAAGAAAAAACGCGTGAAGATGTTGAGTCTGCTG
>CAJZLM010000053.1:0-7084 GCA_916050595.1 Streptococcus mitis
CATCTGTTTATAGAATGCTGAGATAAAATACTGCAAACTTTGCAGTATTTTTATCCACTACACGAAGTTTTGCAAATCGAGTCTATTTGCAAACGGAGTTAGTAAGGCAGTTACCCTTTTCTATCTACGACGGAAAAGTCCACGAATCGATACCATTCGTGGATTTTTCCTAGTGAAGCGTTTAGGTAAGCCGCCATAGCGGTTACCTATTATTAGATTACGACACTGAGTTTTACAAATCGATTCCATTTGTAAAACTCAGTTAGTGAGGCAGTTAGGCAAGTCTAATAGGACTTGCCGTAGCCTACTTGATTGCTTTGCAATCAAGTAGGCTTACTGAATCACATCTTTTCTTCCAACTCTACATCTGGATACTTGTCCGCAAACCAGCGGAGGGCAAAGTCGTTTTCAAATAGAAAGACTGGTTGGTCAAAACGGTCTTTGGCTAAGATATTGCGGCTTGAGGACATCCGTTCATCCAAGTCCTCAGGCTTGATCCAGCGAACGGTCTTTTTACCCATTGGGCTCATGACCACTTCCGCATTGTACTCTCCTTCCATACGGTGCTTAAAGACTTCAAACTGAAGTTGACCAACAGCCCCCAGCATGTACTCGCCTGTTTGGTAATTCTTATAAAGCTGAATGGCTCCTTCTTGCACCAATTGCTCGATTCCTTTATGGAAGGATTTTTGTTTCATGACATTCTTAGCAGAAACTTTCATGAAAATTTCAGGAGTAAAGGTTGGCAGGGGTTCAAATTCAAACTTGTTTTTTCCAACTGTCAAGGTATCCCCAACCTGATAAGTACCTGTATCGTAAACCCCGATAATATCACCTGCCACGGCATTGGTCACATTCTCACGACTTTCCGCCATAAACTGAGTGACATTAGACAATTTAGCACCCTTACCAGTACGAGGCAGATTGACACTCATGCCGCGCTCAAATTCACCCGATACGATACGGACAAAGGCGATACGGTCACGGTGACGAGGGTCCATGTTGGCTTGGATTTTAAAGACAAATCCTGAGAAATCCTTGTCATAAGGATCCACAATTTCGCCATCTGTTTTCTTATGCCCATGTGGTTCTGGAGCAAACTTGAGGAAAGTCTCAAGGAAGGTCTGTACACCAAAGTTTGTCAAAGCTGAACCGAAGAAGACGGGTGTCAATTCTCCAACCAGAATAGCTTCCTCTGAAAACTCATTACCAGCTTCATTTAAAAGCTCAATATCATCTTTAACTTGCTCGTAGAAAGGATTGCTACCAAAAAGCTGGTCTCCATCTTCTAGACTGGCAAAACGCTCATCCCCTTTATAGAGTTCCAAGCGTTGGTTATAGAGGTCATATAAGCCCTCAAAGGCTTTCCCCATCCCGATTGGCCAGTTCATCGGATAGCTCGCAATGCCCAAGACTTCTTCCAATTCTTGCAAGAGGTCCAGTGGCTCACGACCATCACGGTCCAGCTTGTTCATAAAGGTAAAGACTGGAATGCCACGGTGTTTCACAACCTCAAACAATTTCTTGGTTTGAGCCTCGATCCCCTTGGCAGAGTCCACGACCATAACCGCAGCATCCACCGCCATCAAGGTACGATAGGTATCTTCTGAGAAGTCCTCATGCCCTGGTGTATCTAGGATATTCACGCGCTTGCCATCGTAGTCAAACTGCATAACAGATGAAGTCACCGAAATTCCACGTTGTTTCTCGATATCCATCCAGTCAGACTTGGCAAAAGTACCTGTTTTCTTCCCTTTTACGGTACCAGCCTCACGAATCTCTCCCCCAAAGTAGAGCAACTGCTCAGTAATGGTTGTTTTCCCCGCGTCCGGGTGAGAGATGATGGCAAAGGTACGACGTTTCTTAATTTCTTCTTGAATATTCATAAGTTCTCTTTCTTTGATTCTCTATTTTAGTTGTTTCGATATCTAAGAATGATTTCTACATTGGATTTTACCATTCCTTTCAACACTCCATTATATCGGATTTTAGCATTTTTTTCAATTTCTATTTTATATCAGACACTGCTAAAGTAGAACAATTCCCCTTGCAATTTTTCAAATAAATGTTACAATAAATATAGAAAAAGGTGTTGCGACAACAACACCCCACAGAGCCGTTTAAGACGGTGGCTGTAATTACATAACTAAAAAATAGCTCGTTAACTCGCCAAAGTTAGGACGGCTATTTTTTTGTCTCTTTTACCAATTCAAGGATGAACCTTAGGAGCGTGATAACAAAGTTACCAGCTACAAACATGAGTGTCAAAGCCTCAAAAGGGGACAAATCTGGTTACTCCTTTCTACTAAGATTTTACAGGTTCTGCACATAAGCATCACCATCCTTTCGATTTTGTAACCACCGTCTTCACTTCTCTGTTAAACTATTGTACCATATATTTTCCCCTTTGAAATCCGCTTTTCAAATAAATCATCATCAGAATCCGTTCTCCATCCTATACCTGTCTTTTTTCATCTTTCCTTCCCTTATTTATAGGAAAATATGGTAAAATAGAACAGACTAAAAATCATCATTTCACGAAAGGATGCAAGATGAAAATTACGCAAGAAGAGGTAACACACGTTGCCAATCTTTCAAAATTAAGATTCTCTGAAGAAGAAACTGCTGCCTTTGCGACTACCTTGTCTAAGATTGTTGACATGGTTGAATTGCTGGGCGAAGTTGACACAACTGGTGTCGCACCTACTACAACCATGGCTGACCGCAAGACTGTACTCCGCCCTGATGTGGCCGAAGAAGGAACAGACCGTGATCGCTTGTTTAAAAACGTACCTGAAAAAGACAACTACTATATCAAGGTACCAGCTATCCTAGACGATGGAGGAGATGCCTAATGACTTTTAACCATAAAACCATTGAAGACTTGCACAATCTCCTTGTTTCTAAGGAAATTTCTGCAACAGAATTAACCCAAGCAACGCTTGAAGATATCAAGTCTCGCGAGACAGCTATCAATGCCTTTGTCACAATTGCTGAAGACCAAGCTCTCGCTCAAGCCAAAGCTATTGACGAGGTAGGGATTGACGCAGACAATGTCCTTTCAGGGATTCCATTAGCTGTTAAGGATAATATCTCTACAGACGGAATTCTCACAACTGCAGCCTCAAAAATGCTCTACAACTATGAGCCTATCTTTGACGCGACAGCCGTTGCCAATGCAAAGGCTAAGGGCATGATTGTCGTAGGAAAAACCAACATGGACGAATTTGCCATGGGTGGTTCAGGTGAAACTTCTCACTACGGTGCCACTAAAAATGCTTGGGATCAAAGCAAGGTTCCTGGTGGCTCGTCTAGTGGTTCTGCCGCAGCTGTAGCGTCAGGACAAGTCCGCTTGTCACTTGGTTCTGATACTGGTGGCTCTATCCGCCAACCTGCTGCCTTCAACGGAATCGTTGGTCTCAAACCAACCTACGGAACAGTTTCACGTTTCGGTCTCATTGCCTTTGGTAGCTCATTAGACCAAATCGGACCTTTCGCACCAACTGTTAAGGAAAATGCCCTCTTACTCAACGCTATTGCCAGCGAAGATGCCAAAGACTCTACTTCTGCTCCTGTCCGCATTGCCGACTTTACTTCAAAAATCGGTCAAGACATCCAGGGCATGAAAATCGCTTTGCCTAAGGAATACCTTGGTGAAGGAATTGACCCAGAGGTTAAAGAAACCATTCTGAATGCTGCTAAACACTTTGAAAAACTTGGTGCTATTGTCGAAGAAGTCAGCCTTCCTCACTCTAAATACGGAGTTGCCGTTTACTACATCATCGCTTCATCAGAAGCTTCATCAAACTTGCAACGCTTTGACGGTATCCGTTATGGCTACCGCGCAGAGGATGCGACGAACCTTGATGAAATCTATGTAAACAGCCGTAGCCAAGGTTTCGGTGAAGAGGTGAAACGCCGTATCATGCTAGGTACTTTCAGCCTTTCATCAGGTTACTACGATGCCTACTACAAGAAAGCTGGTCAGGTCCGTACCCTCATCATCCAAGATTTCGAAAAAGTCTTCGCGGATTACGACTTGATTTTGGGTCCAACTGCTCCAAGTGTTGCCTATGACTTGGATTCACTCAACCACGACCCAGTTGCCATGTACTTGGCTGACCTCTTGACCATCCCAGTCAACTTAGCTGGTCTACCAGGAATTTCGATTCCTGCTGGATTCTCTCAAGGTCTACCTGTCGGTCTGCAATTGATCGGTCCTAAGTACTCTGAGGAAACCATTTACCAAGCTGCTGCTGCTTTTGAGGCGACAACAGACTACCACAAACAACAACCCGTGATTTTTGGAGGTGATAACTAATGAACTTTGAAACAGTCATTGGACTTGAAGTCCACGTAGAGCTCAACACCAATTCAAAAATCTTCTCACCTACTTCTGCCCACTTTGGAAATGACCAAAATGCCAACACCAACGTGATTGACTGGTCTTTCCCAGGAGTTCTGCCAGTTCTCAATAAAGGGGTTGTCGATGCTGGTATCAAGGCTGCTCTTGCCCTCAACATGGACATCCACAAGCACATGCATTTTGACCGCAAGAACTACTTCTACCCTGATAATCCTAAAGCCTACCAAATTTCTCAGTTTGATGAGCCAATCGGTTACAACGGCTGGATTGAAGTGGAACTAGAAGATGGTACGACTAAGAAAATCGGTGTCGAACGTGCTCACCTAGAGGAAGACGCTGGTAAAAACACCCACGGTACAGATGGCTACTCTTATGTTGACCTCAACCGCCAAGGGGTGCCATTGATCGAAATTGTATCTGAAGCCGATATGCGTTCACCAGAAGAAGCCTACGCTTACCTAACTGCCCTCAAGGAGGTCATCCAGTACGCTGGCATTTCTGACGTTAAGATGGAAGAAGGTTCTATGCGTGTGGATGCCAATATCTCTCTTCGTCCGTATGGTCAAGAGAAATTCGGTACCAAGACAGAGTTGAAGAACCTCAACTCCTTCTCAAACGTTCGTAAAGGTCTTGAATACGAAGTCCAACGTCAAGCTGAAATCCTTCGCTCAGGGGGTCAAATCCGCCAAGAAACACGCCGTTACGATGAAGCCAACAAGGCAACCATCCTCATGCGTGTCAAGGAAGGCGCTGCTGACTACCGCTACTTCCCAGAACCAGACCTACCACTCTTTGAAATTTCAGATGAGTGGATTGAGGAAATGCGTATAGAGTTGCCAGAGTTCCCAAAAGAACGCCGTGCACGTTATGTATCTGACCTTGGCTTGTCAGACTACGATGCTAGCCAGTTGACTGCTAACAAAGTCACTTCTGACTTCTTTGAAAAAGCTGTTGCCCTCGGTGGCGATGCCAAACAAGTCTCTAACTGGCTCCAAGGTGAAGTTGCTCAGTTCTTGAATGCTGAAGGCAAGACACTGGAACAAATCGAATTGACACCAGAAAACTTGGTTGAAATGATTGCCATCATCGAAGACGGCACGATCTCTTCTAAGATTGCCAAGAAAGTCTTTGTCCACCTTGCTAAAAATGGCGGCGGAGCACGTGAATACGTTGAAAAAGCAGGTATGGTTCAAATCTCAGATCCTGAAATCCTGATTCCAATCATCCACCAAGTCTTTGCGGATAACGAAGCGGCTGTTGCCGACTTCAAGTCAGGCAAACGTAATGCAGATAAGGCCTTCACAGGATTCCTTATGAAAGCAACCAAAGGCCAAGCCAACCCACAAGTCGCCCTTAAACTCCTTGCTCAGGAATTGGCGAAGTTGAAAGAAGATTAATATGTAAAGGAAACCAGCCCTGAGGTTGGTTTTTTTCTTGACAAACACATGGAAAGCGTTTACGATATTATGTGTAAAGTTTCCTAAAAGGAAAATTAAAAATCGCAACAATAAGGAGTTATTCATATGGCTACAATGAAAGCTGCTCGCTGGCATGCAGCAAAAGATGTTCGTATTCAAGAAGTAGAAGTTCCTGAAGTACTTCCGCACCAAGTAAAAGTTGCAGTTAAATTCACAGGGATTTGTGGTACTGACCTCCACGAATTTTTAGATGGCCCTATCTTCATCCCAACAGAAGAATATGTCTATTCTGGTCAAAAAGCACCAGTAACACTGGGACATGAATTTTCTGGCGAAATTGTAGAAGTCGGAAGCGATGTTACTCGTGTTAAAGTTGGTGATCGTGTTGCTGTAGAACCAATTCTAGCTAAGAATAACTTAGTTGGTAATTATAATTTGGATCCAAACCTTAATTTTGTCGGTTTAGCTGCAGACGGTGGATTTGCCAAATATTGTGTTTTAGACGGTGACTTAGTACATGTCATTCCAGATAGCTTAAGCTATGAGCAAGCTGCTCTCACTGAGCCAGCTGCTGTTGCAGTTTATGCAGTTCGTCAATCAGCACTAAAAGCTGGTGATACTGCTGCTGTCTTTGGCTTAGGTCCGATTGGTCTCTTAATTGTAGAAGCCCTTCGTGCAGCGGGTGCTTCTAAGATTTATGCTGTTGAACTATCACCTGAGCGTCAAGCAAAAGCTGAAGAGTTAGGAGCTATCGTCGTCCGTCCGGAAGAAGGTGAAACAGCTGTTGAAGCTATTCATCGTTTAACAAACGGTGGTGTAGATGTTTCTTATGAAGTAACTGGTGTGCCAGTAGTTTTAGGACAAGCCTTAGCTGCCGTACATAAAGCAGGTGAGTGCATGGTGGTCTCTATCTGGGAACGAGAAGCAAATATTAATCCGAATGAATTTGCAATCCAAGAAAAGACACTAAAAGGAATCATTGCTTATCGTCATATCTTCCCTAAAGTATTAGAATTGATGGAACAAGGCTACTTCTCTGCTGAAAAATTAGTTACTAAGAAAATTAAATTGGAAAATATCGTCGAAGAGGGCTTTATCGAATTAACTCAAGATAAGTCACAAATTAAAATTTTGGTAGAACCAGAATAAAAAATCAATTTTTTAAGATAATACTAACAGGTCGGAGTAAGCTTACTTCGGCCTGTTGATATGTAAGAAGAAATGTGGTGGAGACTCTTTCACATCAGGTAATCCACCTGACTAGGCAATATTCTTTTTCTCCCCCACCATCTCCCAATAA
>CAJZLM010000054.1:0-7056 GCA_916050595.1 Streptococcus mitis
CATTGTCACAAAAGAATTTGGAAGCTTTTCTGGATTCTTTTTAGCTTTACTAGCTAAGTATATAGTTTGAAACTATAACTAGCTCTTGAAAAGAAGAAAATGAGTTGATGAAAATAAGTGGTACAATAGTTACTATAGATTTGGAGGTATTGTATGAGCAAGAAATTACACATTAACACAATTTTGGCCCAGGCGGGTATTAAGTCAGATGAAGCGACAGGTGCATTGGTGACACCGCTTCATTTTTCAACGACCTATCAGCATCCAGAGTTTGGTAAATCTACTGGATTTGACTATACGCGCACCAAAAACCCAACTCGTAGTAAGGCGGAAGAAGTCTTGGCGGCTATTGAGTCAGCAGACTATGCCCTAGCGACTAGCTCAGGAATGTCAGCAATTGTACTGGCCTTTAGCGTCTTTCCAGTAGGAAGTAAGGTCTTGGCTGTCCGTGACCTTTATGGTGGTTCTTTCCGCTGGTTTAACCAAGTGGAGCAGGAAGGCCGTTTCCATTTTAACTATGCCAATACAGAAGAAGAATTGATTGCCGAGTTAGAAAAGGACGTGGATGTCCTCTATATCGAAACACCAACCAATCCCTTGATGTTGGAATTTGATATCGAAAAACTAGCCAAATTAGCTCATGCTAAGGGTGCCAAAGTGGTGGTGGACAATACTTTCTACAGCCCTATCTACCAACGTCCGATTGAAGATGGAGCAGATATCGTTCTTCATTCAGCAACCAAGTATCTAGCAGGCCACAATGATGTCTTGGCTGGAGTTGTTGTGACCAATAGTGTAGAATTATACGAAAAGCTTTTCTACAATCTCAATACGACAGGGGCAGTCTTGTCTCCATTTGACAGTTATCAATTGATTCGTGGTCTCAAGACCTTGTCTCTTCGTATGGAGCGCTCAACAGCTAACGCCCAAGAAGTGGTTGCCTTTTTGAAGGATTCTCCAGCAGTTAAGGAAGTTCTCTACACTGGTCGTGGAGGCATGATTTCCTTTAAAGTAGCGGATGAAACACGCATTCCTCACATTTTAAACAGCCTCAAGGTCTTCTCTTTTGCAGAAAGTTTGGGTGGGGTAGAAAGTCTCATTACTTATCCAACGACGCAAACTCATGCCGATATTCCAGCAGAAGTGCGCCACTCTTATGGTTTGACAGATGACCTCTTGCGCTTGTCAATTGGGATTGAGGATGCTAGAGATTTGATTGCAGATTTGCGCCAAGCCTTGGAAGGATAAGACAAAGATGGGAAAATATGATTTTACAAGCCTGCCCAATCGTTTAGGGCATCATACCTATAAATGGAAAGAAGCAGAAACGGATAGTGAAGTCCTACCAGCTTGGATAGCGGATATGGACTTTGTAGTCTTGCCTGAAATCCGCCAAGCTGTGCAAACTTACGCTGATCAACTGGTTTATGGCTATACCTATGCCAGTGAAGAGTTAATTAAGGAAGTTCAAAAGTGGGAAGCCACACAACACGGTTACCACTTTGACAAAGAGGCTCTTGTCTTTATCGAGGGTGTGGTACCAGCCATCTCAACAGCTATTCAAGCCTTTACAAAAGAAGGCGAGGCGGTTTTGATTAACACACCTGTCTATCCACCCTTTGCACGCAGTGTCAAGTTGAACAACCGTAGATTGATTACCAATTCTTTGGTGGAAAAGGATGGTCTGTTTGAGATTGACTTTGACCGACTGGAGAAGGATTTGGTGAAAGAGGAGGTCAAACTCTATATTCTTTGCAACCCTCACAATCCTGGTGGACGTGTTTGGAAAAAGGAAGTGTTGGAGAAGATTGGCCAACTCTGTCAAAAATATGGTGTTTTGTTGGTTTCAGATGAGATTCACCAAGATTTGGCCCTCTTTGGTCACAAGCATCATTCCTTCAATACCATTAATCCTGACTTTAAAGAATTTGCTATCGTCTTGAGTAGTGCCACTAAAACCTTTAACATCGCTGGGACAAAAAATTCCTATGCAGTTATTGAAAATCCTAAGTTGAGACTGGCTTACCAGAAACGCCAGTTGGCTAATAATCAACATGAAATTTCAGGCTTGGGTTATTTGGCGACAGAAGCTGCCTATCGCTATGGGAAGGATTGGTTAGAGGAACTCAAGCAAGTCTTTGAAGACCATATTAATTATGTGGTAGATTTATTTGGAAAAGAGACTAAAATCAAGGTCATGAAGCCGCAAGGAACCTACTTGATTTGGCTTGATTTTTCAGCCTATGACCTGACTGATGAAACATTGCAAGAGCTGTTGAGAAATGAAGCCAAGGTTATCCTCAACCGTGGTTTGGATTTTGGTGAGGAAGGAAGTCTCCATGCCCGCCTCAATGTAGCCATGCCTAAATCCCTGCTGCAAGAAGTGTGTCAGCGAATTGTGACGACTTTTGCTAAACTTTAAAAATCCAGCCTTCTAGGAGAAAAGTATCCTTAGAAGGCTATTTTTATAGGGGAAAATATGGTATAATAAAAAGATAAGGTAAAGGTAAAAATATGGCTAAATTGATTCCGGGGAAAGTCCGTATCGAAGGCGTTGCCCTTTATGAAACTGGTAAAGTTGACATCATCAAGGAAAAGAACAATCGGCTCTACGCTCGTGTTGCAGAAGAAGAACTACGCTATAGTTTAGAGGATGATTTGGTTTTTTGTGCTTGCGATTTTTTCCAAAAGAGGGGCTACTGTGTGCATTTGGCAGCGTTGGAGCATTTTCTAAAAAATGATGAGCGTGGTCAGGAAATCTTGCAGAGTCTGGAAGAAGGTCATGAAGAAAAAGAGGCCGTTGAAACCAAGGTGACCTTAGGTGGAAAATTTTTGGACCGAATCTTGTCTCCAAAATCAGACAGAGCCTATGAGTTGTCGGCTGTGGGTCAGGTGGAAGCAGGAAGCAATCATATCTTGTGGACGCTTAGAATCGGGCAAATCAATAGCCAAAAATACTACGTTATTCGGGATATTCCGCTCTTTTTAAAAGTCGTTGAGAAGAGAAAACCTTATATGATTGGTAAAACTTATGAGGAGTCTCTGTCTTGGGAAGCCTTTGATGAGGCCAGCCAAGAACTTCTGACTTTCTTGCGCGGACTAGTAGAGGAAGGACTTAGTCCAGAGCTTTTTTTCCAAAACCAAGGTCGGCATCTCTTTTTTCCTCTGACCTTTTTTGAGCAGGGTGTGAATTTATTGATGACCTTACCCCATTTTCAATTTGATCATCAAGTGGATAGCTACCAGACCCTACTTTTTCAGGATATGCATGCTGATGCCAATCTCTTTGCCTTTACAGTAACAGAATACTCGGATTATTTTGAAATGGAAATCAGTGAGAGTCCAAGGGTCAATGTCTTTTATCAGGGAGCTGTGCTTTTCCATAAAGGACAGGTTTATTTTCTAACAGACCAGCAGATGCGCCTTCTCAAGGAAATCAAAGCGCTGCCTTTGGATCAACATGGAAAGAAATACCTGCAATTTGATAGCAGTGATAGAGATAAATTGGCTTTTTGTTTAACTCTTTTTAGCCAGATGGGTACCGTTTCAGCTCCAGAACGTCTACAAATCAAAACTTTTGAACCCTCTTTTTATTTTGATAGGGAAGAGGATAATCGGATTCGTTTAGAAATTCAGTTTGATTATGGAGATAAGCAGGTATCTAGCCGACAAGAGCTAGAAGAATTACCATTTTCGAGTGATGCTGACTTAGAAGAAAGAGTTTTCCAAGTCTGTTTGGCAGCTGGATTTGAAGCAGACTTTCAATCTTGGCGTCAGGCCTTAAAAGCAGAGTCTGTCTATCATTTCTTCCATGAAATCATTCCAGTCTTTGAAAAACTCGGGAATGTTGATTTATCAGACAAGTTAGAAGAACTCTATAACCTAGCAAGCCCTCAAGTGCAGATTGCTTCCAAGGGAGGCCTCTTGGAAATTCAATTTGATTTTCAAGATATTGACCAAGAGGAAATTGACCAAGCCATGCAGGCCTTGGTTGCCAACCAAGATTTTTACATTGGTTCGTCTAATCAAGTCTACTTTTTTGATGAAGAAACCAAGAAAATTCGCCAAAATCTACAGGAACTGGGGCAGTTTGAATTAAAAGATGGGACCTTGCAGGCTCGAAAATCTTTGGCTTATAGTTTAGCTTATCTTTTTGAAGGGCGAGACCGTGTTTCTTTTTCACAAGAATTCCAGAATTTGGCCCACGATTTGACGCATCCAGAGGACTTCCCTCGACAAGAAACTCAGGTTCAGGCTGATCTGCGAGATTATCAGGAAAAGGGAATCGGCTGGTTGCAAATGCTCCATTATTATGGTTTTGGTGGGATTTTGGCTGATGATATGGGACTTGGTAAAACTCTGCAGACCATTGCTTTTTTGACTAGTCAAGTGACAAAAGAAAGTCGGGTTTTGATTTTAGCTCCGTCAGGTTTGATTTACAACTGGGCAGATGAGTTTCAGAAATTTGCCCCACAGTTGGATGTGGCTGTTGTTCATGGTTTGAAAGCTAGTCGTGAAGAGATTCTTGACGAGAACCATCAAATCTATGTGACGAGCTATGCTACCTTCCGTCAGGACAGTGATCTTTATCAGGGGATGGCCTTTGACTTCCTTTTCTTAGATGAGGCTCAGGTCATGAAGAACGCCCAGACCAAGATTGCTCAGACCTTGAGACAATTTGTGGTTCCGTCAGTTTTTGCCTTGTCAGGGACACCGATTGAAAACCATCTGGGTGAGTTGTGGTCTATTTTCCAAATCGTCATGCCGGGACTTTTGCCAAGCAAGAAAGAATTTATGAAATTACCAGCTGAGCGCGTTGCTCAGTTTATCAAACCTTTCGTGATGCGACGTAAGAAAGAAGAAGTTCTGACTGAATTACCAGACTTAATCGAAGTGGTTTATAAAAATGAACTGGAAGACCAGCAAAAGGCTATTTACCTAGCCCAGTTGCAACAGATGCGAGACCGTCTGGCTCAAGTGTCAGATCAGGAATTTCAGCGAAGTCGTGTGGAAATCTTGTCTGGTCTGATGCGCTTGCGTCAAATCTGTGACACTCCTGCCCTCTTTATGGAAGATTATCAGGGAGCCAGTGGCAAACTGGATAGTCTTCGAGACCTGCTACTACAGGTGGCAGACGGCGGACACCGTGTCTTGATTTTCTCGCAGTTCAAGGGAATGTTGGAGAAAATTGAACAAGAATTGCCAGACTTGGGCTTGACTTCCTTTAAAATTACCGGTTCGACCCCAGCCAAGGAAAGACAAGATATGACCAAAGCCTTTAACCAAGGGGAAAGAGATGCCTTTCTGATTTCCCTCAAGGCTGGTGGTGTCGGTCTGAATCTGACAGGTGCTGATACGGTTATTTTGGTTGACCTTTGGTGGAATCCTGCGGTGGAAGCGCAAGCTATTGGCCGTGCCCATCGGATAGGTCAGGAAGAAACGGTTGAGGTTTATCGCTTAGTGACCAGGGGAACCATTGAAGAAAAAATTCAGGAACTCCAAGAACAAAAGAAACATCTAGTGTCACAAGTATTGGACGGCACAGAGTCACGTGGCAGTCTGACCTTAGCAGAAATTAGAGAAATTTTGGGAATTTCTGAAGCCAGCACTTGAAAAATCAAGACAATACGCTATAATGAAGTGTTGAAAGGAAATAGAAAATGAGAGAAGAACGATTTCCATTGGTGTCAGATGATGAGATCATGTTGACTGAGATGCCGGTTATGGACCTCTATGATGAATCTGACTTTATCAGTAATATCAAGGGAGAATACCGTGATAAGAATTATCTGGAGTGGGCCCCTATTACTGAAGAAAAACCAGTAAAACAGATTGAAAAGCTAGTAGAGAAACCTAAGAAGGCTGGTTTAGGAGTTAAAAAAGAAGGAAAAAGCTATGCGGAGGTGGCGCGTGAAGAAGCGCGTGCGGACTTGAAAAAGAAACGCTCAGCAAGTTATCTGACTAAGGATATTACTCCTACAAGGCGCCCTTCTCAGCAACGTTTGGATAGACAGGGTAATCAACCTACCGCGCCTTTCCAAAAGGAAAATCCTGGCGAATTTGTCAAATACAGTCAAAAATTGACTCAGTCTCATTACATCTTGGCGGAAGAAGTGAACAATATGTCGACTCAAGCTGAGCCAAAAGAAACTTCAGGCCCAAAGAAAAACAACTATGATTTTCTGAAGAAGAGCCAAATCTACAATAAAAAGAATCAACAAAAAGAACAAGAACGTCAGGTTGCCCAAGAGTTGAATCTGACAAGAATTACGGAATAGGGGAGAAAACATGTCAAAGACATATCATTTTATCGGAATTAAGGGATCAGGTATGAGTGCCTTGGCCTTGATGTTGCACCAAATGGGGCATAAGGTACAGGGTTCAGATGTTGAAAAGTACTACTTTACTCAACGTGGTCTTGAGCAGGCAGGAATTACCATTCTTCCTTTTGATGAAAAGAATCTAGACGGTGATATGGAAATTATCGCTGGAAATGCCTTTCGTCCAGATAACAACGTCGAAATTGCCTATGCGGACCAAAATGGCATTAGCTACAAACGTTACCATGAGTTCCTAGGTAGCTTTATGCGCGACTTTGTTAGCATGGGAGTTGCTGGAGCGCACGGAAAAACTTCAACGACAGGTATGTTGTCTCATGTCTTGTCTCATATCACAGATACTAGCTTCTTGATTGGAGACGGGACAGGTCGTGGATCAGCTAATGCCAAATATTTTGTCTTTGAATCTGACGAATATGAGCGCCACTTCATGCCTTACCACCCAGAATATTCTATCATCACTAACATTGACTTTGACCATCCAGACTATTTCACAAGTCTAGAGGATGTTTTCAATGCCTTTAACGACTATGCTAAACAAATTACCAAAGGTTTGTTTATCTACGGAGAAGATGCTGAATTGCGTAAGATTACGTCTGATGCACCAATTTATTATTATGGTTTTGAAGCAGAAGGTAATGACTTTGTCGCTAGTGATCTTCTTCGTTCAACAACTGGTTCAACCTTCACAGTTCACTTCCGTGGTCAAGAGTTGGGT
>CAJZLM010000055.1:0-6968 GCA_916050595.1 Streptococcus mitis
GTCAGCTCAAAACACTGTTTTGAGGTTGTGGATAGAACTGACGAAGTCAGTAACCCTACCTACAGCAAAGCAAGGCTGACGTGGTTTGAAGAGATTTTCGAAGAGTATAAGCATTTTACTGAAATTTTATCCTACCCTCTAGGATGGCAAATGACATTCCCTATCAAAAATGGTAAAATAAGAAAAAATAATCCGAGAATCGAGGAAAAAAGATGCAAGAAAAGATTTTGGTAACGGGTGGAGCAGGTTTTATTGGAACCCACACTGTTATTGAGTTAATCCAAGCAGGTCATCAGGTTGTTGTGGTGGATAACCTTGTTAACAGTAACAGAAAAAGTTTAGAAGTTGTTGAAAGAATCACAGGAGTTGAAGTGCCTTTCTATGAGGCAGATATCCGTGATACCGATACCCTCAGAGATATTTTCAAGCAAGAAGAACCAACAGGGGTCATTCACTTTGCTGGCTTGAAGGCTGTCGGTGAATCTACCCGTATTCCTCTTGCCTACTATGACAACAATATCGCTGGAACTGTTAGTCTTTTGAAGGTCATGGAAGAAAACAACTGTAAAAACATCATTTTTAGTTCTTCTGCGACAGTTTACGGAGATCCTCATACAGTGCCAATCTTGGAAGATTTCCCACTTTCAGTGACCAACCCATATGGCCGCACCAAGCTTATGCTAGAGGAAATTTTAACGGATATCTACAAGGCAGACTCAGAATGGAATGTGGTCTTACTTCGTTATTTCAACCCAATCGGAGCCCATGAGAGTGGTGATTTAGGAGAAAATCCAAATGGTATTCCAAATAACCTTTTGCCATATGTGACTCAAGTAGCCGTTGGAAAATTAGAGCAAGTGCAAGTGTTTGGAGACGATTACGATACGGAAGACGGAACTGGTGTTCGTGACTATATCCACGTTGTCGATTTGGCTAAAGGTCACGTTGCAGCTCTGAAAAAAATTCAAAAAGGTTCAGGCCTAAACGTTTATAACCTTGGAACAGGTAAAGGCTACTCAGTTCTTGAAATTATCCAAAATATGGAAAAAGCAGTGGGACGTCCAATTCCTTACCGCATTGTAGACCGTCGCCCAGGGGATATCGCAGCCTGCTATTCAGATCCTGCAAAAGCCAAAGCAGAACTTGGTTGGGAAGCAGAATTAGGCATCACCCAAATGTGTGAAGACGCATGGCGTTGGCAAAGCAAGCATCCAAATGGATTTGAAGACTAAGATGGTGATGTCAATCATTGTCCCCTGTTTAAACGAAGAGGAAGTACTTCCTCTTTTTTATCAGGCTTTGGAAGCTTTACTTCCAGATTTGGAAACAGAAATCGAGTATGTCTTTGTCGACGATGGATCAAGTGATGGGACCTTGGAACTCTTAAAGACCTATCGGGAGCAAAATTCGGCAGTTCATTATATTTCTTTCTCGCGAAATTTCGGCAAAGAAGCAGCCCTGTATGCAGGCTTGCAATATGCGACAGGAGATCTAGTGGTGGTGATGGATGCAGACCTCCAAGATCCTCCTAGTATGTTGCTTGAGATGAAAAACTTACTAGACCAGAATGCAGATTTAGACTGTGTAGGAACACGGAGAACCAGTCGGGAGGGAGAACCCTTCTTTCGCAGTTTCTGTGCTGATCTCTTTTATGGCTTCATGAAAAAAATTAGTCCAGTAGCCCTGCCGTCAGGTGTCCGTGATTTTCGCATGATGAGAAAATCTGTAGTGGATGCCATTTTAAGCTTGACTGAGTCCAATCGCTTTTCGAAGGGACTCTTTGCCTGGGTCGGCTTTAAAATCCACTATCTGGACTATCCAAATGTCGAAAGGCAGGCTGGCAAGACCAGTTGGAGTTTTAGGCAACTCTTTTTCTACTCCATTGAAGGGATTGTTAATTTTTCAGATTTTCCCTTGATTATCGCCTTTGTGGCAGGTCTCCTATCTTGTTTTATTTCTTTGCTTATGACCTTTTTTGTTGTGGTTCGGACCCTCATTTTGGGTAATCCGACATCAGGTTGGACCTCTCTGATGGCTGTCATTCTCTTTCTTGGAGGCATTCAACTCTTGACCATTGGGATTCTCGGCAAGTACATCAGTAAAATTTATCTGGAGACTAAAAAAAGACCACTTTATCTTATCAAAGACAAAAGTGACCTTCCTGATTTTACAGAAAAAAATAAAGAGAAAAGACTATAATTTTGCATGGAAATATGCTAAACTAGAAGGAGTGGAACGTTCTTGTCGATATTAGAGTTAATCTTTAATCAAGGCACGTGTCGGACAGTTTCTAACAGCTTCTATGACGTCCTGGCTAGGAGAAATTTCTTTTTCTAGTTGGTCAGGGTCATCGTAAAAACGCACGATTCCATTATCATGGTAATCAAATAATTCAGAATAAGTTTGGCAAAGCCCACAGGCAATGCAACGTTCAGGTATAAGTGTGATTTTCATATTTATATTGTAATAAGAAAAGTAAAAAAAAACAAGGAGTAAGGTATGGCAAAAGAACCGTGGCAAGAAGATATTTATGAGAATCAAGAAGAAACAAGATCAGAACGTCGTAAGAGAGAACAAGGTGGAGGAGTATTGGCTAATCGTATCTTGACTATTTTAGCAAGTATTTTCTTTGTGATTGTAGTCGTGATGATTATTGTTCTGATCTATCTTTCATCGGGTGGGAGTAATCGCACAGCAGCCTTGAAAGATTTTCACGATTCAGATACAAAAGTAGAGCAAGTCTCTTCTACATCTAGTAGTTCAGAGCAGGAATCTTCTAGTTCAGAGGAGAAGGTTGAAGAGTCATCTAGTAGTTCAGAACATCCAACTGATCCAGAAGGAACTACAAAAGTTATGGCTGGAGAAGGAGAAGCAGCCATTGCCGCTCGTGCAGGAATCTCGATTGCTCAGTTAGAGGCCTTGAATCCTGGCCATATGGCTACAGGATCTTGGTTTGCTAATCCAGGTGATGTTGTCAAAATCAAATAGGAGTTGATATGAAAACAATTCAAATTGCTATTGACGGTCCTGCTTCAAGTGGTAAGAGTACGGTCGCAAAGATTATTGCCAAGGATTTTGGATACACCTATCTAGATACAGGTGCCATGTATCGTGCGGCGACCTATATGGCTCTCAAGAACCAGTTAGGAGTAGAAGAAGTTGAAGCACTTCTAGCCTTGTTGGACCAGCATCCAATCAGTTTTGGGCGCTCAGAAACTGGAGAACAACTTGTCTTTGTAGGAGATGTGGATATTACCCATCCTATTCGTGAAAATGAAGTGACCAATCATGTTTCTGCTATTGCGGCGATTCCTGAAGTCCGCGAGAAACTAGTTTCTCTTCAACAAGAAATTGCCCAGCAAGGTGGGATTGTCATGGACGGTCGCGATATTGGGACTGTTGTATTGCCACAAGCAGAATTGAAAATTTTCCTAGTAGCTTCTGTTGATGAAAGAGCAGAACGCCGTTACAAGGAAAATATTGCCAAGGGAATTGAGACAGATCTTGAAACGCTAAAAGAGGAAATAGCTGCGCGTGACTACAAGGATAGTCATCGTGAGACTTCGCCTCTCAAACAAGCAGAGGATGCTGTCTACCTTGATACAACTGGTTTGAACATTCAAGAAGTAGTTGAAAAAATCAAAGCAGAAGCTGAAAAAAGAATGTAAATGTAGAGAAGCCGATAGATTGATATCGGTTTTTTTCTAAATTTGTCAAAATGCTGATTTTAAGGTATAATAGTTGCTGTTCGAGAAATTTTGATTTTCAAAGAATAGTGAATGATGATAAGGAGAAACCATGAACAACTTACCAAATTGCCCAAAATGTAACTCAGAGTATGTCTACGAAGACGGTGCCCTACTGGTTTGCCCAGAGTGTGCTCATGAGTGGAATCCTGCTGAAGTTGCAGATGTAGAAGAGGGCATTGTCGCTATCGATGCCAACGGAAATAAATTGGCTGACGGTGATACTGTAACCCTCATCAAGGACTTGAAAGTAAAAGGTGCGCCAAAAGATTTGAAACAAGGGACGCGCGTGAAAAATATCCGCATCGTAGAAGGCGACCACAATATCGACTGTAAGATTGATGGCTTTGGTGCCATGAAACTCAAATCAGAGTTTGTGAAGAAAATTTAAGCATGTCAAAGCACTATAAACTTGTATTTTATAGCCGTATCTTCTTGTTTCTAGCGGCTTTTACGGGAGTTTACCTTGAAATCGCCAAGCATGGTGGCTTTGGGATGCTTCTCTATTATACGGTTCTGTCAAATCTGTTAGTAGCGATTTTTACGCTCTATCTCCTAAAGGTTATGAGCCGTTTAGGTGAAAACTGGCAAAGGCCAAGTCTCTTGCGCCTAAAAGGTGGGGTCACCATGAGTATCATGATTACCTGTGTGATTTACCATTTCCTCTTAGCGCCTATTGCGACTAATTTCTATACTCTAGAAAATTTCCTTTGCCACTATATCGTTCCCCTTTGGTTTTTAGCAGATACCCTCTTTTTTGACAAACAGGGTCAATACAAGATTTGGGATCCAATTGTGTGGACGATTTTACCCTTGCTGTATATGATGTTTGCTCTCTTTAATGGCTTGGTACTGAAACTTGATGTTCCTAATTCTAAGGTCAGTCCCTTCCCTTACTTCTTTTTGAATGTGAACAAGGGGTGGGATGTCGTGTTCAAGTGGTGTCTGATTATCTTTGTTGCCTATATGGTAGCAGGATTTATCTTCTACTTTATTAAGCAAATCAAGAGAAAATCATCCTAATACTCTTCGAAAATCAAATTCAAACCACGTCAGTTTCGCCTTAGGGTATATATGTGACTGACTTCGTCAGTTTCATCTACAACCTCAAAGCAGTGCTTTGAGCAGCCTGCGGCTAGCTTCCTAGTTTGCTCTTTGATTTTCATTGAGTATATAAAGTGAGAATCTGTTGAGTTGTTGAAACTCAGCAGATTTTTATATGTGAAAGAAATTTCAAATTTTTTCTAAAAATAGCTTGACAGATTAAATTTTTAGGAGTAGAATGTTTACCAGTTAATTAAATAGTTAAGGGGTTATCCATGAAAAAACAAAGTTTATTTTTAGTATTGTTAAGTGTCTTTCTTTTGTGTTTAGGGGCTTGTGGTCAAAAGGAAAGTCAGACAGGTAAAGGGATGAAGATTGTGACCAGTTTTTATCCTATTTACGCTATGGTCAAGGAAGTATCTGGTGACTTGAATGATGTTCGAATGATTCAGTCAAGTAGTGGGATTCACTCCTTTGAACCTTCAGCAAATGATATCGCGGCCATCTATGATGCAGATGTCTTTGTTTACCATTCTCATACGCTCGAATCTTGGGCAGGAAGTTTAGATCCCAATCTAAAAAAATCTAAAGTTAAGGTTTTAGAAGCTTCAGAGGGAATGACTTTAGACCGCGTCCCAGGGCTAGAAGATGTGGAAGCAGGGGATGGAGTTGATGAAAAAACGCTCTATGACCCTCACACTTGGCTAGATCCTGAAAAAGCTGGTGAAGAAGCGCAAATTATCGCTGACAAACTTTCAGAGGTGGACAGTGAGCATAAAGAAACTTATCAGAAAAATGCGCAGGCCTTTATCAAAAAAGCTCAAGAATTGACTAAGAAATTCCAGCCTAAATTTGAAAAAGCGACTCAGAAAACATTTGTAACACAACATACAGCCTTTTCTTATCTAGCTAAGAGATTTGGACTCAATCAACTTGGTATTGCAGGTATCTCTCCTGAACAAGAACCAAGTCCAAGACAACTAACAGAAATTCAGGAATTTGTTAAAACCTATAAGGTTAAAACGATTTTTACAGAAAGTAATGCTTCTTCAAAAGTAGCTGAAACTCTTGTCAAATCAACAGGTGTGGGTCTTAAAACTCTGAATCCTTTAGAGGCAGACCCACAAAATGACAAGACTTATCTAGAAAATCTTGAAGAAAATATGAGTGTATTAGCAGAAGAATTAAAGTGAGGCAAGAATGAAAATCAATAAAAAATATCTAGCAGGGTCAGTGGCAGTCCTCGCCCTAAGTATTTGCTCCTATGAACTTGGGCGTTATCAAGCTGGCCAACTTAAGAAAGATTCTAATCGAGTTGCTTATATAGACGGTGATCAGGCTGGTCAAAAAGCAGAGAATTTGACACCAGACGAAGTCAGTAAGAGAGAGGGAATCAACGCAGAACAAATCGTCATCAAGATTACGGATCAAGGTTATGTGACCTCTCATGGAGACCATTATCACTACTATAATGGCAAGGTTCCTTATGATGCTATCATCAGTGAAGAACTTCTGATGAAAGATCCGAATTATCAGTTGAAGAATTCAGATATTGTCAATGAAATCAAGGGTGGCTATGTGATTAAGGTAGACGGGAAATACTATGTTTACCTCAAGGATGCGTCCCATGCGGACAATATTCGGACAAAAGAAGAGATTAAACGTCAGAAGCAGGAACATAGTCATAATCATAATACAAGTACAGATAATGCTGTTGCTGTAGCCAGAGCTCAAGGACGCTATACAACGGATGATGGTTATATCTTCAATGCATCTGATATCATTGAGGACACGGGTGATGCCTATATCGTTCCTCATGGCAATCACTTCCACTATATTCCTAAGAGTGATTTGTCTGCTAGTGAATTAGCTGCCGCTCAAGCCTTCTTATCTGGAAAAGGTGGTCAATTAAGTACCGTTGAATACCGTTCAAGCAGAGCTGAAACAAGATCTAGTGTGAGAAGGAGTCCATCTGAGACACCTCAAAATCCTGCAACAGCTCCTGAGAGTCAAAATGAGGATTTAGCTAGTCTCCTTCAAGAATTGTACGCCTTGCCACTTAGCCAACGTCATGTGGAGTCTGATGGATTAGTATTTGACCCAGCACAGATTACAAAACGTACTGCAAATGGTGTGGCAGTTCCTCACGGAGATCATTTCCATTTCATTCCTTATTCA
>CAJZLM010000056.1:0-6789 GCA_916050595.1 Streptococcus mitis
CTTAAGATAAAAGATTTTCTCATAAGAAAAAGAGCACTTGGCCCTTTTCTGTTTTATTCTTTTGAAGAACTGCTTGAGCTTGAATCTCCACCACCGATATATTGAGTGAAGATATTTTGGAAGGCTTGGTCTTTAACCTTGATATTAGCTGCTTGCAATTCTTTTCCGATAATGCTTTGAACAAATGATGCATCATTTTGTTTTTGAGTTAAGATAACAGTTTTTAATTTTTCTTTGTAGTCATCAAGATTAGATGATTTTTCTGTTTTCTTAGTGAGTTTTACAATGTAATATTGACTGCTGTAGGCTTGTGTTCCAGTAACACTAATCACATCAGAAACACCGTTTACATCTAAAGCAAAAGCAGCTTTTTTAACTTGTTCTGGTACTTCTGTTGAAGCAGAATCAAAGGTGATTTCTCCACCATTCGCTTTAGTTTTCTCATCAGTTGAGTTATCTTTAGCTAATTGAGCAAAGTCTGCATCACTAGCTTTAGCTTTTTCAAGAATTTCTTTAGCTTTGTCTTCATTGTCCAAACGGATAATTTGAGCAGTCACATCAGGAGTGTATTCGTCAAAGGCCTTCTTGTAAGCATCATCTGTCAATTCAGCTTCTGCTGCTTTCTTAACTGCCAACTCAACCAATTTACTTGTACGAATTTGAGCTTTACGTGTTTCAAGAGTCATTCCTGCTTGCGATAAGACACGTTGGTAGTTCTCACCATATTGTTTCTCTTCTTCGGCAATAGTATCGTTGACTTCTTTGTCATCTACTTCTGAGCCATATTGCTTCTCAAATACTTTTTGGATGGTCATGTTCAACAATACTTGTTGAGCTGAAGGATTGCTTTTCACTTGCTCATAAAATTGATGTTCTGTGATGACATCCCCTTTCATGCTGATAAGATCTGCCCCTTCTGAACCTTTCGAACAAGCTGCTAAAGTTGCTACTGATAATAGTGTAATGGCACCTGCCAATAGTTTTTTCTTCATGTCTACTCCTTTGAGATAAGTGTTACCCTATCTATTTTACTATATTTTCTTAAATTTTTCTGAAAATCATTCGCTGTCAGGCAATTGAACATCTGCTACATTTTTACGAAGCATGAGAATGCCATCTCCCAGAGGTACTAGTGTTGCGGTGAGTCCTGGATTGTCTAAGGTTGCATCAAATAGTCTTTGAAGTCCTCTGTAAATAGTTCGCTGACCACGACGGACTTCCATAATATCCTTAGCAACATCACCACCTTGGAAAATATCATCCAAGACAACCACACCTCCAACGTCCAAATGTTTGAGGATTTCTGGCAGAAAGACGATATATTTAGACTTGGCAGAATCCATAAAGACAAAATCATAGGACTCTGTCAGGGTTGATAAGATATCTACCGCATCTCCTTCTAGGAGCGTAATTTGCTTGCGACTGTCAAACTGGGCAAAATTTTCCTTGGCAAAACCAATCATTTCTGGATTGCGGTCAATGGTTGTAATCTTGGCCTTTGGAGCATGGTCTGCCATCAAGAGGGCTGAAAAACCGATGGCCGTCCCAATTTCCAGAATGTTTTTAGGTTGTATGGTTTCCATGAGAAAACGGAAATAAGCAACCGTTTCATGGGGAATAATGGGAATATTTTCCTTGCGGGCAAAGTCTTCCAATTCTTTCAAAGACCCTGTGACTTGCTTTTGGCGCTGACGCATCAAGTCTACAATTTCTTCCTTGACGACAGGGCGACGCATGTTATGGTTGGCATTTTTACTATACGATTCAACCATCTTATGCCAATCCCAATTTTTCAACAAGGGCTTCAAACTCATTTAAACGGCGTTCAAAGACTGCAAAGGCATCGTTGAGATAGTCTTCCTTCTCCATATCAACACCAGCTTTTCTCATGACATTAAGTGGATAGTCAGACTTACCTGCCTTGAGATAGTCGATATAGCGGTCACGGTCTTCTTGACTACCATGGACAATCTTTTCAGCCAGAGCTGAGGCTGCTGCAAAGCCAGTTGAATATTGGTATACATAGTAGTTATAGTAGAAGTGTGGAATGCGAGCCCACTCGTATTGGATTTCAGGATTGTCTTCCTTACTCAAACCATAATACTCTTGGTTCAAGTCTGCGTAGAGTTTATTTAGGAAATCACTTGTCAAGACTTCTCCATTTTGGTCCGCTTGGTGGATAGCGTGTTCAAACTCAGCAAATTGAGTTTGACGGAAAACTGTCCCACGGAAACCATCTAGGAAGTTATTGAGAATAGCAAAGCGCGTTGCATCATCTTCCACTTCTTCCAATAATTTCTCCGTCAAGATATTTTCATTGGTAGTTGATGCAATCTCAGCCAAGAAGATAGAATAATCTCCGTAAACATAAGGCTGCGTTTCACGAGTATAACTTGAGTGCATACTGTGACCTGTTTCATGGACAAGGGTAAAGAGATTATCTAGATTGTCCTGCCAGTTAAGGAGCATAAAGGCATTGGTATCGTAAGAACCACCAGAGTAAGCACCTGAACGCTTGCCTTGGTTTTCGTAAACATCAATCCAACGCTCGCTGAAGGCACGTTTGACACGGCTCAAGTAATCCTCACCCAAGACTGCCAAGGCATCTTCTGCCTTTTTCAAGGCTTCTCGGTAGGTAAAACTGTATTCAACAGAAGAAAGTGGTGTGTAGACATCGTACATCTTGAGGTCTGAAATCCCCAAGATTTTTGAACGAAGTTCAAGGTAACGATGCAAGAGTGGCAAGTGCTTGCGAACTGCTGCTACCAAATTGTCATAAACACTCTCCGGAACAAAATTGGCCGCTAGGGCTGCATGACGAGCGCTCTTGTAGTTGCGAACTTTGGCACGGTAGTTTTGCACCTTAACATTGGTTTGCAAGGTTTTGGCATAAGTGTGTTGGAATTGTTCATAAGTCGCATAAAGGGCTTGATAAGCACCACGGCGCACCTCACGATTTTTAGATTCCATTAAACGTGTGTAAGTCCCATGAGAGAGCTGCACTTCCTTACCATCATCGTCGAGGACATAAGGGAACACAATATCCGCATTGTCCAAGATAGCGAAGGTTTCACTTGCCGAACCAAAGATTTCTCCAGCTCCAGCCAATAATTCTTCTTCGCGTTGTGAAAGAACGTGATCCTTGCCTTGCAAAAGCTTGTCAAAATAGTGTTGATAAACCTGCAATTTTGGTTGAGTCTCTAAAAAGTCAGCATACTGCTTCTCACTAATCTCCATAAATTCAGGTTCATAGAATGAAAAGGCTTGGTCTAGTTGGCTGTAAAGAGTCATTGCCTTGGCGTAGTACTCTTGATACTTGGCTTCACGTGTATCCTGGTCATTTTTCATATGAGCATAAACGTAAAGCTTCTCCATCTGGCGTTCCATTTCAAGAGAAAATTCAGTAATTTCGAGTAGGCTATCCGCACTATCCAAGAGATGACCTTCATACTGGGCCACTGTCTCCAATTCTTCTGTTAACTCTTTTAAGGCTTCTTCCCAAGCCTGGTCAGTTGGGTAAATCGTTGATAGATCCCATGTATCTTTTTCATTTATTTCATGTCTTTGTAATACCATTAGATTCCTCCATCCTTTCTATTCTACCATATTTTTTAAGAAATATTGCTGATAAAAGGCTGGTGGATAGAGCTTTTGCCAATCATTTTGAGGATTTTCTTGGTAATAAGTGTAAAAGTACTGATAATAGCTGGTCAAATCTTGCTCAATCTGGAAAAATTTGCCCACTAGTGGTCGAATTTGTGGATACCATTCTTTTAGCCCATAAGTCAGGATATTTTCTCCCTTCTGATAGGCTTCGGCTTGTTCTTTCATCCAAAAGGGATTTTGATAATAAAGCTGTTGCCAGATATAGCGATAGATGTCCTTGTCCTGAGAAACTGTAAAATGAGAGATTTTTTGTTTCTTATAGGGAAAACGTAATATCTCCAGTAAACTACCGTGACCATAGGGAAATTCCTTAATCTGATAATGGAGTTTACCTCGAAGATCTTGGTGAATCAGGTATTTGAGCCTTAAAAGCTGTTTTTCCTTATCTAATTCCCAAACATAAAAACCCATATTTTGACTGAAATAGAGAAAACCTTGTTGCAGACGAGTCAAGCGGTCTTTGAGCCACAGTTTTTGACCCAGCAACCACAGTACTTGGTAACCCTGACTACGATAGCCCTCGCTACGCTCTTTAAGAACTTTTTGAGGCAAGGGACTACATTGAACCTCTAAAGCTAGATTGCCATTTACAAATACATCCGCAATCTGTTTAAGCTCTGGAAGCGGGTATTCTAATTGCACCTCTGCATCTCTTTTCAACCAGTGATAAAGTGATTTTTTATTTTCTAGGTGTTCTGGACTTTCATTTTCAAATGAAAAATCACAGTCTTTTAAGGATTTATGAGCAAAATGGGTCCGTACACTTGGTCCTTGACGCAAACGGACCTGACCTCCACAAGCTGGGCAGGTGTATGCTTGCTTCTCGAGCTTATCCTCTAACACATTTACCAATTCTCCCCTAGCATCTCTCGCAACAAACATGATTTCCCTCCTTTTTCTATATTATTCGTAAAAAAGAAAAAAGATCAGGAAAATTCCTAATCTTCATGTGTGTTTACTTAATTTTCTTAGCTAGCATGGTCGCGAAACGTAGTTGAATGCGATTGCCATTCTCATCGCGACGGTGCAAATGACCTGGATTTTCATTGTACTTAACCAATTCCCAGTCCTTGTAGTAGTCTGGCAATTCCCCTTCTTTAAAAGTGAATGGGAAGTTAACCGAGCAAGGATAATCCTCTGTATCCATGGCACAGACGATAAGATTGTAACCACCGACCGTGGTGTGCTCCTGCATGTTTCGGATAATAGCTGGAATGCGGTCCGCTTGTAGAAACATGAGAACAACTGTTGAAACGATAAAATCATAGGCTTGCCCAATGCTGGCTGAATTGATATCGTAAAGACCAACAGGCATTTCCAAATCTTCCTGCTCCACAATGCTTTGCAAGATTTCAAGGGCCAGTTCATTTTGATCTACAGCTGTCACATCAAAGCCTTGCTGGGCTAGAAAAAGAGAATTGCGCCCTTGACCACAACCTAAATCCAAGGCTTTACCCGGTTTCACTGTTTGCATAGCTTCCAGAACTTCTGAATGAACAGGATTGGTATTGTATTTCTTAGGAAAATAATCCTCAGGTTTACAATAAAATTCCAAGTACCATTCTACATCGTCTGTGGCAGCTTCCACTCGGTGCCATGCTTGAGGTTGCGCCATTGGATTGTCTGCTCCTGCTTCAAAGAGGTGTTCAGCTAGAACCTCGCCATCCTCTGTCAATTCAATAAACTTGAGAGTTCCTTTTAAAACAGTAATCTTGCCCCAAGTTCCAACCTTGGTGTTGTGTTTCTGCTGAACCGCCTCTGGCATAGTTTGTTTATTCCACAAAGGCATGCGTTTATAGGCAACTAATTTTTCCATTTTCATTCCTCTTTTTATCGTTGGTTGACTGCTTTCATCACGCGCGCAATGTCGCGGTTTTGCTCACGACGTTTGATAGACTCCCGTTTGTCGTAGTCATGCTTCCCTTTAGCTAAACCTAAAAGGAGCTTGGCATAACCATCTTTGATATAGACTTTAAGAGGAACCAGTGTCATTCCTGTCCCTTTGGTCTCTTGTTCCAACTTCTGGATTTGCTTTTTATGGAGCAGGAGTTTGCGACGGCGTTCAGGTTCCTGGTTCCAGATATTTCCCTCTTCGTAAGGCGCGATATGAACATTGCTCAGCCAAACTTCTCCATTTTTCACTTGAGCAAAGCCATCCTTGAGATTGATTCGAGCTGCTCGTACACTCTTGATTTCAGTTCCAGTCAGGACCATCCCTGCCTCTAGCGTATCTACGATTGTATAGTCGTGACGCGCCTTTTTATTTTGTGCGACGACCTTTCCCTCGCCCTTTGCCATGCTTGGCTCCTTTCTTAGCTACTTCCTTGTAAAAAGGTTTCTTGCCCTTTTTCTTCTTGTCTTTTTGTGAATGCTTGCGCTTATCATTTGAGCGTCCTGATTTTCTCTTGTCTTCCTTCTTATCTGAACGACGACTTGAACCACGCCCTCTGTCACTACGATTAGACTGTTTCAAGCCTTTTTCAATCACATCAAACTCACTTGGAATATAAGAGAAGTCGATTTCACCAGTCATCTTATCCGCTCTTTCAACTCGAATACGAATCTGTTGTCCTACACGGAAGGTTGTTCCTGATTTCTCCCCACGCAGGGTCAAATCACGCTCATTGAAATGATAAAATTCAGGTAGATTTGTGATGTGAATCAAGCCTTCAACCGTATTTGGCAATTCAACAAAGAGACCAAATTTGACAATACTTGATACAACCGCATCGTATTCTTCGCCTACGTATTCTTCCATGTACTCAGCCTTTTTCATGGCTTCGACTTCACGCTCAGCTTCTATGGCACGACGCTCACGGTTGGAAGACTGGGTCGCAATCTCTGGAATCACTTGCTCAAAATGCTCTGCTATTTCCTTAGAACGGCCGTAATCACGAATCATACGGTGAACAAGAAGGTCAGGATAACGACGAATCGGACTAGTAAAGTGAGTATAGTAATCTGCTGCTAATCCATAGTGGCCGTGATTGTGCTCCGAATAGCGAGCCTGCTGCATAGAGCGAAGAAGCATCATGGACAATACATCTGCATAAGGTTCTCCCTCAACAGCACGCATGATGTCTTGAAGTGCCTCCTGGCTAATCTCACTGGCAGTCCCATAAA
>CAJZLM010000057.1:0-6781 GCA_916050595.1 Streptococcus mitis
AAATATAGAAAGAGATTTTATGAAACAATTTTTAGAACGGGCCAGTATTTTGGCTCTCTCCCTCGTTTTGATTACATCCTTTTCCATCTCAAGTGCCCTGCCAGCCATGTTTGACTATTATCAAGGTTATCCTAAGGAACAAATTGAGCTCTTGGCGAGCTTGCCTTCCTTTGGAATCATGATGATGTTACTATTAAATGGTTTCTTAGAAAAAATATTTCCTGAGCGTTTACAGATTAGTTTGGGATTGTTGATTTTATCACTGAGTGGAACGGCTCCATTTTGGTATCAAGCCTACCCCTTTGTCTTTGGAACAAGGATTCTTTTTGGTTTGGGTGTAGGGATGATCAATGCTAAGGCAATTTCTATTATCAGTGAACGCTATCAAGGAAAAACGCGTATTCAGATGCTAGGGCTACGCGGTTCTGCAGAGGTCGTTGGGGCTTCTCTCATTACCTTGGCAGTCGGCCAATTGTTGGCCTTTGGTTGGACAGCTACTTTCTTAGCTTATAGTGCTGGATTTTTAGTTCTGATCCTTTATCTGCTCTTTGTACCTTATGGAAAAGAAAAGAAAGAAGTCAAGAAAAAAACGAAGGAAGCAAGTCGCTTAACTCGGGAAATGAAGGGCTTGATTTTTATCTTAGCTATTGAAGCGGCGGTTGTAGTTTGTACCAATACAGCTATTACCATCCGTATTCCAAGTCTGATGGTGGAAAGAGGACTGGGAGATGCCCAGTTATCTAGTTTTGTTCTTAGTGTCATGCAGTTAATCGGGATTGTGGCTGGTGTGAGTTTTTCTTTCCTGATTTCAATATTTAAAGAGAAACTGCTCCTCTGGTCTGGTATTACCTTCGGCTTGGGGCAAATTGTGATTGCCTTGTCTCCATCCTTGTGGGTGGTAGTGGCAGGAAGTATTCTGGCTGGCTTTGCCTACAGTGTAGCCTTGACGACAGTCTTTCAACTTGTCTCTGAAAGAATTCCAGCTAAACTCCTCAATCAAGCAACCTCATTTGCAGTTTTAGGCTGTAGTTTCGGAGCCTTTACGACCCCATTTGTTCTAGGTGCAATTGGTTTACTAACTCACAATGGGATGTTGGTCTTTGCCATTTTAGGCTCATGGTTGATTGTAACCTCTATCTTTGTCATGTATCTACTTCAAAAGAGAGCTTAGGATTGGTTTCCTAAGTTTTTCTTTTTAGGATTTTTGTACCCAGATAGTTATGAATTTTCTAGCTTGTTATTGGATTAATTTCTTGATAGAATAGAAGTTATGACAAGATATAAAGCAACTATTTCCTATGATGGTTACGTCTTTGCTGGTTTTCAGCGCCAGCCTCATGCGCGTAGCGTTCAGGAAGAAATTGAAAAAACCTTGACCAAGTTAAATAAAGGGCAAGCCATTACTGTTCATGGTGCTGGTAGGACTGATAGTGGGGTTCATGCTTTGGGACAGGTGATCCATTTTGACCTGCCCTATCAAATGGATGAGGAAAAACTTCGCTTTGCTCTGGATACCCAGTCTCCTGAAGATATTGATGTGATTTCGATTGAGCTTGTGGCGGATGATTTTCATTGTCGTTATGCCAAGCACAGCAAGACCTATGAGTTTATTGTTGATAGGGGTCGTCCCAAAAATCCTATGCGCCGTCACTATGCTACTCACTTTCCTTATCCGCTTGATGTGGAGCGGATGCAGATGGCAATCAAAAAGCTAGAAGGAACCCACGATTTCACTGGTTTTACTGCCTCTGGGACTAGTGTGGAGGACAAGGTTCGTACCATCACAGAAGCTAGTTTAACAGTTGATGAGACAGGTCAGTTTTTGACCTTTACCTTTTCAGGAAATGGTTTCTTGTATAAGCAGATTCGCAATATGGTGGGGACACTGCTCAAAATCGGCAATAACCGAATGCCAGTAGAGCAGATTGACCTCATCTTGAAGAAAAAGGACAGGCAGCTTGCAGGTCCCACTGCAGCACCAAATGGTTTGTATTTAAAGGAGATTCGTTATGAAGAATAATCGTATTTTAGCACTTTCTGGGAATGATATTTTTAGTGGTGGTGGTTTGTCCGCGGATTTGGCTACCTATACCTTGAACGGCTTGCATGGCTTTGTAGCAGTGACTTGTTTGACAGCCTTGACAGAAAAAGGATTTGAAGTCTTTCCAACTGACGATACCATTTTTCAACATGAATTAGATAGCTTGCGTGATGTGGAGTTTGGGGGAATTAAAATCGGTCTTCTTCCTACTGTCAGTGTGGCTGAGAAAGCATTGGACTTTATCAAGCAGCGCCCAGGTGTACCTGTGGTATTGGACCCTGTCTTGGTCTGCAAGGAAACGCACGACGTGGCTGTAAGTGAACTCTGCCAAGAGTTGATTCGCTTTTTCTCTCATGTCAGTGTGATTACGCCTAACCTCCCAGAAGCAGAATTATTGGCTGGTCAGGAAATTAAAACCTTGGAAGACATGAAGGCTGCAGCACAGAAATTGCATGAATTAGGAGCGCCTGCAGTCATTATCAAGGGAGGAAATCGCCTTAGTCAGGACAAGGCTGTAGATGTCTTTTATGATGGACAAAACTTTACAGTCCTAGAAAATCCTGTCATCCAAGGGCAAAATGCTGGTGCAGGTTGTACCTTTGCCTCCAGCATTGCCAGTCACTTGGTTAAAGGTTATGAATTTTTAGCAGCAGTAGAAAGCTCTAAGGCTTTCGTTTACCGTGCCATCGCACAAGCAGATCAGTATGGAGTAAGACAATATGAAGCAAACCAAAACAACTAAAATCGCCCTTGTATCCCTATTAACCGCCCTCTCTGTGGTTCTAGGTTATTTCTTAAAAATTCCAACACCGACAGGCATTCTAACTCTTTTAGATGCGGGTGTCTTCTTTACGGCCTTCTACTTTGGTAGTCGTGAAGGGGCTGTAGTAGGAGGACTAGCAGGTTTCTTGATTGACCTCTTATCAGGATATCCTCAGTGGATGTTCTTTAGCTTGGTTAACCATGGCTTGCAGGGATTTTTCGCAGGATTTAAAGGAAAAACTCAGTGGTTAGGCCTTATCTTAGCAACGATTGCCATGGTAGGGGGTTACGCCTTGGGTTCTGCATTGATGAATGGCTGGGCTGCAGCCCTACCAGAAATTTTACCAAATTTCATGCAAAATATGGTAGGGATGATTGTAGGATTTATCCTTAGTCAAAGTATCAAGAAGATTAAGTAAAGAGACTGAGTCAAAAGTCTTTCAAATAAGAAAAACGCATAGTATCAGGTGTTGAAAACTTGATACTATGCGTTTTATTGTGGGAAGATTTTCGAAGAATATTAATCAAAATAAAGCAAGTCTTTGCTGGTGCTTGTAAAGAGGTCGAAGCCATCCTTGGTAACAACACCGCAGTCTTCAATACGGACACCGACCTTGCCAGGAATATAGATACCTGGTTCAACAGAGAAGCACATGCCTTCTTCGATGACCATGTCGTTTCCTTCCATGATAGATGGGAATTCGTGAACATCCATACCGATACCATGACCGAGACGATGGTTGAAGTACTCACCGTAACCAGCTTTTTCGATGACCTCACGGGCAGCGCGATCCACTTCATGGGCAGTCACACCTGGTTTGATAAAGTCAAGAGCAGCTTGTTGGGCTTCAAGAGTCAAGTTATAAATGTCTTTCTTGAATTGGTCAGGTTTGCCGACAGCGACTGTACGAGTCATATCTGACGCATAGCCGTTGACTAGAACACCAAGGTCAAAGAGGAGAAGAGCATCATTTTCAACCTTGTTAGCTGCTGGAATACCGTGTGGATTTGCAGCATTATCACCAGTCAAGACCATGGTATCGAAGCTCATTTCATAACCTTCACGTTTCATGGCAAAGTCAATTTGAGCGATGATATCTGTCTCTGTCTTATCAAGAGAAATATTGTCAAAGCCAACATTAACAGCCTTGTCCGCATAGAGACCTGCAACCATCATTTTTTGCACTTCGTCAGCTGATTTGATAAGGCGCATACGTTGGATACGAGGAGTGAGGTTTTCAAACTCAGCAGTTTCAAAGACTATTTTCAAGCCATGATATTTGGTCAAGATGAGATTGTCAAACTCAACAGCGACACGTTTGAAGTCAAGTTGTGGAAGAGCATGTTTCATTTTTTGCCATGGATTTTCAGAATCCACATAGCCCACAACTGGGAAGGAAACAGTGCTGCTTGCACGCTCAACCTCAAGGGCTGGGACAAAGAGGAGAGGTTCCTGATCTGCTAGGACAAAAAGGAACATTTGGCGTTCATGGGGATCACTGTAAAAGCCAGTGAGGTAATTGATTGTGACGGGGTCAGATACGACAGCGACGTCTAGTTTTTCTGATTCAAGATATGTTACGATTTGTTGTAATTTAGACATATGCTACCTTCTTTCTACCCCTCTATTTTGGCAAAAAATGAGAGAAAATGCAAGGGAGAAGGGTAAAAGAAAAGATAAAAAGAACTCCGATATGATGACGGAGTTCTTTGATAGAGTTTTCCTTGGTTTAAGAAAAGTCAGCCTTGCTTTTGACATCACTGTATTCTTCAGCGATTTCTTGGCTGAGGATGTCCTCATAAGCAGGGAGTTGAATGTCCTGACCATATTTCTTCTTGAGGGCAGTAGTGACTAGGCGATAAGCTAGATTGGCATTACGAGAGAGGATAGGCCCGTGGAAGTAAGAACCAAAGACATTCTTATAATGAACCCCTTCGCCGACCTTTTCTTCGTTATTTCCATTTCCATAGACAACCTGTCCCAGTGGTTTTTGGTCATCCGAGAGGAAAGTACGGCCCTGGTGATTTTCAAAGCCATAGTAGGTTTCATCGAAATCTTCATTGTGAATCTTGATGTCACCTATAAAACGGTTATTGGTCTGGTTGAGGGTGTAGTGGCCCATGACACCTAGCCCTTCGATACGTCTCCCTGAAGCTTCAATATAATATTGACCCAATAGTTGGAAACCACCGCAGATAGCCAGAACCACACCATCGTTTTGGATGTAGTTGTCAATGCTCTCTTTTTTAGCAGGTAGGTCGTCTGCAATAATACTTTGTTCAAAGTCTTGACCGCCACCGAAAAAGGCGATGTCGTAGTGATTTTCATCAAAGTTATCATGGAGAGAAACGATGTCAACCGTCACATGGGCTCCCAGTTTTTCAGCCACATACTTGAGCATGAGGATGTTTCCATTGTCCCCATAGGTATTCATGAGATTTCCGTAGAGGTGGGCAATGTTGAGCTGATAGGGGTAATTGCCAGCTTTTGAGGAAAGTGAAGTATAAACCATTAGTTCATCTCCTTTCTAACAATCTGACGACTAGCCAGCAGTTCGCGGAATTCAAGCATAGCAGTATAGGTAGCCAGAATATAAGCATGCTTGCAGTCTTGGTTCTCAATTGTCTTAAGAACTTGTTCCAGATTGCTTGTTTCAGTGATTTTATCAGCTGGATAGCCTGTCACTCGGAGACGACGTGCGATTTCAGAATGACGAACACCGCCAGCGTTGATTTCAGGAATATCCATGTCAGTGATTTGTTCAAAATCCGCATCCCAGATCCAGCTGGTATCAATTCCATCTGCATAGTTGGCATTGAGGAGGACAGAGAGGCTAAATGGATAAGGAGCTAGTTTAATCATCTCGATAGCCTGGGTTGCACCAACTGGATTTTTAATCAAAACGAGGGTACATTCTTTGTCACCGATATGGAAGGTTTCCTGGCGTCCAAAGACAGCACGACTCTTATCAAATCCCTGCTTGATTAGTTGGGAATCTGCGCCGAGGAAACGGGCGATAGCCACAGCAGCTAGGGCGTTGTAGATGTTGTAAAGTCCACCGATTTGGATGCCGTATTCTTGGCCGTCAATGACAAAGCGAGAGCGATTGTTGGTTAACTCAACTAGTTCTGTCAAGCGATAGTCGAGATCAGGACGTTTACATCCACAACCTTCACAGATATAGGCACCCAAGTTTGCATAAGTATTGTGCTCATATTTGAGGATGCCTTGGCAGTCAGGGCAGAGGATTCCTTCGGTATTATAGTGAGCCAGCTGAGCTGGACCTTTCTCCAAGTCAAAACCAAAATACTGTACAGGATTTGGAATAGCTGGCTTGTAGAAAAGTGGACTGTCTCCATTAAGAAGAACAGTGGCAGTAGGTACCTTACGAATAGCATCTAAAATCATCTTGTAAGTTGTGTAAATCTCACCATAGCGGTCCATCTGGTCACGGAAGATATTCGTGATGACAAAAAGGCTTGGCTGGATATAGTCACAGATACGAGATAGACTGGCCTCGTCGATTTCTAAGACGGCAATATTTTTCCCAGTTTTTGAAGATTTGGCTGTTAAGAAGGTTGTCGCAATCCCTGTAATCATGTTGGCACCGCTTGGGTTGGTAAGAACCTGACCATAAACCTCTTTTAAAATGCCGACAGTGAGGGCAGTTGTCAGGGTTTTTCCGTTGGTTCCAGTGACTACGACAATCTCATAGTTCTTAGCTAGGTTTTGTAAAATATCTTTATCAAATTGAAGGGCAAGTTTTCCTGGAAGCGTACTTCCACGGCCAAGACGGCTTAAAACGAAGTGGGAAGAACGCCCAGCAAGAAGGCCCAAAGTAGTTTTTAATTTCATGTTTCTATTATATCATAAAAGAGGGAAAAGACAGATTTGATACTCAATGAAAATCAAAGAGCAAACTAGGAAGCTAGCCGCAGACTGTACTTGAGTACGGCAAGGTGAAGCTGACGTAGTTT
>CAJZLM010000058.1:0-6760 GCA_916050595.1 Streptococcus mitis
ACCAGGTTATAGATGTTGGTGGCTTTAGCTATCGTGTCATTGGTGTCTATACCAGCGATGAGGCCAAGACTGCCAAGACTTTTGGTATTGGTGGACTTCCGATTACGACTAATATTTCTCTTGCCAACAACTTCAATATGGATGAGATTTCTGATATTGTCTTCCGGGTTAATGATACCAGTTTGACACCAACTGTGGGACCAGAATTAGCTAGAAAATTGACCGAAATTGCTGGTATTCAGCAAGGGGAGTATCAGGTGGCAGATGCGACTGCAGCCTTCCAAGAAGTACAACAATTGTTCGGCTTTATAACTACGATTATTAGTGCCATTGCAGGAATTTCCCTTTTTGTTGGGGGGACTGGTGTTATGAACATCATGCTGGTTTCGGTGACAGAGCGTACGCGTGAGATTGGTCTCCGTAAGGCTTTGGGTGCGACACGTGCCAATATTTTAATTCAGTTTTTGATTGAATCCATGATTTTGACCTTGCTTGGTGGAGTTATTGGTCTAACCATTGCGACAGGCTTAACAGCTATAGCTGGTCTACTTTTGCAAGGATTGATAGCGGGTATAGAAGTGGGAGTATCAATCCCAGTTGCCCTATTTAGTCTTGCAGTTTCGGCTAGCGTGGGTATGATTTTTGGAGTTTTGCCAGCCAACAAGGCATCGAAACTTGATCCAATTGAAGCCCTTCGTTATGAATAGAATAAACAAGATGGACACTTGTCTATCTTGTTTTTGTATGGATTTCCCTATCGAAAATCATTAAAAATGTGATATAATGAAGTGTTAGAAAAACAGGTTTCATTTGCCTGGAAAGGAAATATTATGTCTGAAAAGAATTTTTATATTACAACGCCGATTTACTATCCATCTGGTAAACTTCATATCGGTTCTGCCTACACAACCATCGCTTGTGATGTCCTAGCACGTTATAAACGCCTTATGGGTTACGATGTCTTTTATTTGACAGGTCTTGACGAGCATGGTCAGAAAATCCAGCAGAAAGCAGAAGAAGCTGGCATTACACCTCAAGCTTATGTTGATGGGATGGCAGTTGGAGTCAAAGAACTCTGGCAATTACTAGATATCTCATACGATAAATTTATCCGTACAACTGATGACTACCATGAAAAAGTTGTCGCACAAGTCTTTGAACGCTTGCTGGCTCAAGATGACATCTATTTAGGTGAATACTCTGGCTGGTATTCAGTATCAGATGAGGAATTCTTTACAGAAAGCCAGCTTGCAGAAGTATTCCGTGACGAAGCTGGAAATGTGACTGGTGGTATCGCTCCATCAGGTCACGAAGTGGAATGGGTATCTGAAGAGTCTTATTTCCTTCGTCTTAGCAAGTACCAAGATCGTCTAGTAGAATTTTTCAAAGCTCATCCTGAATTTATCACTCCAGATGGTCGTCTGAATGAAATGCTTCGTAACTTCATCGAGCCAGGTTTGGAAGATTTGGCAGTTTCTCGTACAACCTTTACATGGGGTGTGCCGGTACCATCAAATCCTAAACACGTTGTATACGTTTGGATTGATGCCCTTCTTAACTATGCGACAGCGCTTGGATACGGTCAAGATGAACATGGTAACTTTGACAAATTCTGGAATGGCACAGTCTTCCACATGGTAGGAAAAGACATCCTTCGTTTCCACTCAATCTACTGGCCAATCCTTCTTATGATGTTGGATATCAAATTGCCAGATCGTTTGATTGCTCACGGTTGGTTCGTCATGAAAGACGGCAAAATGTCTAAATCTAAAGGGAATGTCGTTTACCCTGAAATGTTGGTAGAGCGTTATGGACTAGATCCACTTCGTTACTACCTCATGCGTAGCCTTCCAGTTGGTTCAGACGGAACCTTCACTCCAGAGGACTATGTAGGTCGTATCAACTATGAATTGGCAAACGACCTCGGAAACCTCCTCAATCGTACGGTTTCTATGATTAACAAGTACTTTGATGGACAAATTCCAGCCTATGTAGAGGGTGTAACAGAGTTTGACCATGCTCTTGCTGACGTTGCAGAACAATCAATCGCTGACTACCACACCTACATGGAAGCAGTTGACTACCCACGTGCTTTAGAAGCAGTCTGGACTCTGATCTCTCGTACTAACAAATACATCGACGAGACAGCTCCATGGGTCTTGGCTAAGGATGAAGCTCTTCGTGACCAATTGGCAAGTGTCATGAGTCATTTGGCAGCTAGCCTTCGTGTCGTTGCTCACTTGATTGAGCCGTTTATGATGGAAACCAGTCGTGCAGTCTTGAATCAACTTGGCTTGGATGAAGTTTCTAGTCTTGAAAACTTGAGCTTGGCTGACTTTCCTGCAGGTGTCACTGTCGTTGCCAAAGGAACACCAATCTTCCCACGTCTGGATATGGAAGAAGAAATCGCCTATATCAAGGAACAAATGGAAGGTAACAAACCAGCAGTCGAAAAAGAATGGAATCCAGACGAAGTTGAACTCAAACTAAACAAGGAAGAAATCAAGTTTGAAGACTTTGACAAGGTTGAAATCCGCGTTGCAGAAGTCAGAGAAGTTTCTAAAGTGGAAGGTTCTGATAAGTTACTTCAATTCCGTCTGGATGCTGGTGATGGAGAAGATCGTCAAATCCTCTCAGGAATTGCAAAATACTATCCAAACGAACAAGAATTGGTCGGCAAGAAAGTTCAAATCGTTGCCAATCTCAAACCACGTAAAATGATGAAAAAATATGTCAGCCAAGGTATGATCCTATCAGCTGAACATGATGGACAATTAACCCTTCTCACAGTTGATCCAGCTGTACCAAACGGAAGTGTGATTGGGTAAAAATAGAGGCTCTATAATATTTGAATCTTTGTCTTGTTTCATGGGTTTAAGAAGATAACATGGAGTGAAATATAGTCAAAAAGCCGTTGCAAAGCGGTTTTTTGTTATAATTAATTGAAGAATGTAGAATCAAAGGAGAAAAATTTGATGAGATACATAACTCTTGGTCAAGGTGACAAAGAATTATCAGAAATTGTTCTCGGAATGATGAGAATAGAAGATAAGTCTGTAAAAGAAGTTGAAGAGCTTGTAGAAACAGCACTGTCTGTTGGAATCAATGCTTTTGACTTGGCTGATATTTATGGTCGTGGTCGTTGTGAAGAACTGTTAGGTCTTGTCCTAAAAAATCGTCAAGATTTAAGAGAAGAGATGTGGATTCAGTCAAAATGTGGAATTCGCATTGAAGAATTTACCTATTTTGATTTTTCTAAGGACTATATTATAAAATCAGTTGACGGAATTTTGCAAAGATTGAAGATAGATCATCTAGATAGCTTGCTCCTTCATCGACCAGATGCTTTGATGGAATCTGACCAAGTAGCAGAAGCCTTTGATCTCCTTTATAAACAAGGTAAGGTTCGAAATTTTGGAGTTTCTAATCAAAATCCTATGATGATGGAGTTGCTTAAAAAAGATGTCAAGCAGCCGTTAGCTGTTAATCAGCTACAATTGAGTGCGGCTTTTACACCAGGATTCGAATCAGGTTTTCATGTTAATATGGAAGATAGTCAAGCAGCTATGCGAGATGGCAGCATTTTTGAATATTGCAAATTACACGATGTGGTCATTCAAGCATGGTCTGTCTTACAATTTGGGTATTTTAAAGGGAATTTTGTTGGAAATGAGAAATTTCAAGCTTTAAATCAAGTACTTGATCGTTTAGCTATTAAATATGGAGTAACCTCTTCAACTATTGCCATTTCTTGGATATTGCGTTATCCAGCAAAAATGCAGGCAGTCGTAGGTACCACAAATCCTAATCACTTGAGAGAAGTTAGCCAAGCGGCAAACTTTAGCTTAACAAGAAAAGAATGGTATGAAATTTATCTTGCAGCAGGGAATAATTTGCCGTAAGTAGAAGCAGATGTAAATAAATCACAGTCAAAAAGCCGTTGTAAAGCGGTTTTTTTGTTATAATGAAGGGGAGAATTATTGATATTAAAGGAGAAAAACATGACATTTGAAGAGATCCTGCCTGGATTAAAGGCTAAGAAAAAATATGTACGTACTGGTTGGGGAGGTGCTGAAAACTATGTCCAACTTTTTGACACCATCGAGCAAAATGGGGTTGCACTTGAAGTGACACCTTATTTCCTAATCAACGTTTCTGGGGAGGGAGAAGGTTTTTCCATGTGGAGTCCGACACCTTGTGATGTTTTGGCGACGGATTGGGTAGAAGTGCATGACTAGACGTGTATTGATTACGGGAGTGAGTTCAGGGATCGGCCTGGCTCAGGCTCGACTTTTTTTAGAGAAGGACTATCAAGTTTATGGAGTTGACCAAGGTGAAAATCCACTCTTAGAGGGTGATTTCCACTTTTTACAGAGAGATTTGACCTTGAACTTGGAGCCTATTTTTGATTGGTGTCCTCAGGTTGATGTTTTGTGCAATACTGCTGGAGTTTTGGATGATTACAAACCCCTATTGGAACAATCAGCGCAGGAAATTCAAGAGATTTTTGAAATCAACTACGTGACTCCAGTAGAGTTGACTCGGCATTATTTGACACAAATGCTGGAGAATAAAAAAGGAATCATTATCAATATGTGCTCCATTGCTTCTAGCCTAGCAGGTGGCGGTGGACACGCCTATACTTCATCTAAGCATGCTTTGGCTGGATTTACCAAGCAGTTGGCTCTAGACTATGCTGGAGCTGGGATTCAGATCTTTGGTATCGCTCCGGGAGCAGTCAAGACAGCTATGACTGCTGCGGACTTTGAGCCAGGTGGCTTAGCAGACTGGGTGGCGAGTGAAACACCAATCAAGCGCTGGATTGAGCCAGAGGAAATAGCAGAGATTAGCCTTTTCTTAGCAAGTGGGAAAGCGAGTGCCATGCAAGGACAAATTCTGACAATAGATGGCGGATGGTCTTTAAAGTAGGAGGATCTGATGGAAATCAAAAGACACTTTGGAGTCTACGCTGTTTGCTTTGAAAATGGGAAGTTACTCTGCATTGAAAAAACGAGAGGCCCTTATCTACATCGGTATGATCTACCTGGAGGCAGACAGCAACTTGGTGAAGGACTGACGGAAACGCTGACTAGAGAAGTTGTGGAAGAGACGGGATATGCTGTTAGAAGCTACTCCAATCCTCGAATCTACGATATTTTTGTCAGGGAAGAATTAAAAAATTTTATGGTTCACCATATCATGGCCTTGTATGATATTGAAATAAACGAGAAGGTATCTCAAGTGAATATTTCTGAAACTGTCTCTGATGGTGTGAATGATTCTCTTGGATATGTTTGGAAGGCAATTCAAGAAATCACAGAAGAAAATGCATCGCCATTGGTCTTGAAGGTTAAGTCTGAATTATTAGGATTTCCAGAACTGGACAAGACCTTGTATATGAATTGGAAGGTGAATGATGAGAAACCAACTGGCTCTTAGTGGAGAAAAAATTCTTGAAAAAGTTTACCCACAACTATTTCATCATATTGGCATGATTCGTGGGGAATACTTGTTGAGAGAGCTTAACCAAAACATCCTGTTACCAAGTTGTCAGGAATTTGTAAAAGATTATCTAAACACTATTTGCTTCTTGTACTCAGATGAAGAGGTATGGTATCGTTTTTCTGAATTAACGAATACAGAAGCTAATTGTCTAAAGGGGACTAAAGAGTATTTTGATGAAAATCATCCCCTATTTGGATATAGAGGAACTAGGCGTTTGCTGGCGTGTCCGGATGAATTTCAGGCTGAAGCACATGTCGTTACAGAAGTTCATCAAAACAATCCCAATCTATCTGTTATCTTTCCTTTTGTCAATGATGCTGAGCAGTTAAAGCAAGCTAGCACAGTATTACGTCAGCATGGTTTTACTGGGAAAGTTGGCACGATGATTGAATTACCGTCAGCGTATTTTGACTTGGATAGGATACTGGAAGCGGACATTTCAAAAATTGTAGTTGGAATGAATGATTTGACTTCTTTTGTTTTTGCCACTGTGAGAAACAGTCAATGGCATGATATGGAAAGTCCAATTATGTTAGATATGCTAAGAGATATGCAGGATAAAGCAAGGATGAAAAAGATTGACTTTGCTGTAGCAGGCTATCTGAATGCTTCTTTCATACAAAAAATGAATCAGATGGATATCAAATGCATGATCCACTACAGTTCTATTCCAGAGATTTTTGATTTAAAAATTGACCATCCAGACCATCTCAAACGTGTAAAAGAAGAAAGTAAAAAAATACAAAGGAGCAACCTATGACACCTCAAGAAATGTGGAATGCCTACAAGCAAATCAACCCCTCTATCGGAGATGAGATAGATGCCTGGGCTTTTGGAGTGGAACCAGACCTTTTAGCGGAACTGGTCTTTAAAGGCGAAAAAACAGCAACAGCCTCGGCATATGATCTATACGTAATAGAGGACGAACCCCTTCCCCAAGAAGGGACCTTTGATGTCGTTTTAGACAGTCAAGATCAAGCTGTCTGCATCGTCGAAATTACAAAGGTTTCCGTTCAGCCTTTCCATCAGGTTTCAGTCGACCATGCCTACAAGGAAGGTGAGGGAGACAAATCTTTAGCCTACTGGCGTCAGGTTCATGAAGACTTTTTCAAAGACTGGTTAGGAGAAGCAGGTTTGACTTTTACACCTGACAGCAAGGTTGTTTTAGAAGAATTTCGCAAGGTTTATCCTCTGTAGACTACTAGAAGGAAGAAAGTTTTGGAAATAACCGTCCAAAGCTTTTTTCTGACTTAAA
>CAJZLM010000059.1:0-6750 GCA_916050595.1 Streptococcus mitis
TAGGACGTGAGATTGGTCTTGTGGATGATGAACGCTGGGCTCGCTTTGAAATCAAGAAAAATCAATTTGAAAATGAGATGAAACGTCTAGATAGCATCAAACTCAAGCCAGTCAAGGAAACAAATGCCAAGGTTGAGGAGATGGGCTTCAAACCGTTGACAGATGCGGTGACAGCCAAGGAATTCCTTCGCCGTCCAGAAGTGTCTTACCAAAATGTGGTGGCTTTTATCGGACCAGCTGCAGAGGACTTGGATGACAAGATTATCGAATTGATTGAAACAGAAATCAAGTATGAAGGCTATATTTCCAAAGCCATGGACCAGGTTGCCAAGATGAAACGCATGGAAGAAAAACGCATTCCAGCCAATATCGACTGGGATGACATTGATTCTATCGCAACCGAAGCCCGTCAGAAGTTCAAACTCATCAATCCAGAAACCATCGGCCAAGCCAGCCGTATTTCGGGAGTAAACCCAGCAGATATTTCTATTTTGATGGTGTATCTTGAAGGTAAAAATCGTAGTATTTCTAAAACTCTTCAAAAATCAAAATGATACGTCGTCGGCTTCGGCTCACCTAACTCAAGTTATGCTTTCGCCTAGCCTTCTAGTCTGATTTCGATTTTTATTGAGTTTCAATCTCAAAAGAAAGCATAGAGAAAAACAGCTCCGAAAATCGGGGCTGTTTTATGATTTATTCTTCATCTGGTGTGAGGATCATTGGGATGATAATCGGTTCACGTTCTGTATTTTCATAAAGGAAGGGGCGAATAGCGTTGACAATGGCACCATTGACAGATTGCACGCTAGCATCCTTGTTTTTCAGTGCGATACGAATGGCATTGAAGAGGATACGCTGGCTTTGGCGAATCAAGTCGCCAGACTCTCTCATGTAGACAAAGCCTCGGCTGAGGATGTCTGGACCAGACAGAATCATCTGCGATTTGAAGTCAACAGTTGCGACTGCCAGAACGACACCGTCTTCAGATAGATCACGACGATCTTTGAGGACAGCTGCGCCGATTTCACCGATACGATTTCCATCGACATAGATATCTTGGGCGTTGAAATGGCCTGCGATACGAGCTGAGTCAGCAGTAAGGGCAAGCACATCACCATTACTCATGATAAAGATATTGTCCTTTTTAACACCAGTATCCACCGCTAGCCCAGCGTGGACTTTTTGCATGCGGTATTCACCGTGGACAGGCATGAAGTATTTTGGCTTAATCAAGCGGAGCATGAGTTTTTGCTCTTGCTGACCACCGTGTCCAGATGTATGGATATTGTTCACTTTACCGTGGATAACTTCGACACCAGCTTCTGAAATGATGTTAATCAGCTTGTTGACGCTAGTAGTGTTTCCAGGGATTGGGCTAGAAGAGAAGATAACCGTATCACCTGGTTGGAGTTGCACCTGACGGTGGGTTCCGTTGGCGATACGAGAAAGGGCTGCCATAGGTTCACCCTGACTACCTGTACAGAGGATGAGAACCTCGCCTGCAGGGTAGTCTTTGATTTCATTTGGCTCGATAAAGGTTCCCTTAGGAGCTTTGATGTAGCCAAGATCGATTCCGTTGACAATGGCCTTTTCCATAGAACGACCAAAGACCGCAATCTTACGTCCAGTCTTAACAGCAGCTTCTGTTGCTTGCTGGAGACGGAAGATATTTGAGGCAAAGGATGCAAAGATGATACGTCCCTCTATGCCTTGGATAATCTTCATGATGGACTGGCCAACGACTTTTTCAGAGTTGGTAAAGGTTGGAATTTCTGCATTTGTCGAGTCAGATAGGAGACAGAGTACGCCTTCTTCCCCAAGAGCTGCCATACGGTGCAAATCTGCTGGTTCACCAACTGGTGTTAAGTCAAACTTGAAGTCACCCGTACAGACAATTTTCCCTTGAGGAGTATGAATGACAATCCCCAAAGGCTCTGGAATAGAGTGAGTAGTTCTAAAGAAAGTTGCCTTGAGATTTTTAAAGGTCAACTCAGTGTTGTGGTTGATTTCGTAAAGTTTAGCGTTGCGCAAGAGGCCGTGTTCTTCGAGTTTTCCACGGATCAAAGCCAAGGCAAGCGGTCCAGCATAGATAGGGACATTTGCTTGCTTGAGTAGGAAAGGAATCCCACCGATGTGGTCCTCGTGTCCGTGGGTAATCAAAACAGCCTTGACGCGGTCGATATTGTCCACGATGTAAGAGTAGTCAGGAATGACGTAGTCGATACCCAGCAAGTCATCTTCTGGGAATTTAATCCCAGCATCGACGATGATAATCTCGTCTTGGTATTCAATTCCGTATGTGTTTTTCCCGATTTCTCCCAGACCACCGATGGCAAAAACGCCGACTTCTTCAGGTTTAAGAGTATAGGCCATATTAGAACTCCGTGATTTCGAAGGCGCCAGTTTCTTTTTCGTAATCTAGCAATTTGTCAGACAAGAGTTCGATATACTCGATATTGTACTCTGGGCGATTTTCTTCGACAAGTTGGCGAGCAGCGATACGGCCCTCAAGTTCTGAGTTAGCATCGATGTCTAGGTATAGTGCGCGTGTTGTTTCACGGCGTGGGCTACGTTCTTTTGTTTCTTGATAAAAAACTTTGTAAATCATATAGTTCCTTTCTATTTACAGGTCAGCTTATTCCAAACTTTTAGCAGAGATTTGCTTGATTTCATTCCATTTTGTGTCTAGATTGACCTTGATTCGTTACAATTATTTCAATTATACCACAAAATGAAAAATTAGTAAAAGACGGAAACGAGAAAGTCATATAAGCACTCAAAGGTAAGCGTTTGCAAAAATAAAGAAAATATGTTATCTTGATAATGGAAGTGGAATTTATCGTTTGTCATAATTCCATATAGATTTTAAGTCAAGGAGGTTGCCCTATGTATAACTTATTTGCTTTTGCTATCGGAGCTCGCTTGGTAGCTTTTATTGTTTTTGTTGCTTGCGTTTATGCGGGGAATCTTCTATTTGCCAAACTGGAACGACGACAAACCAAGTTCTTGTGAAAGATTACCTTTGTGACTCTCTACTCGCTTTTTCTCCTCCTCGTAACCTATGTCGTTTGGTTTGTATTTTACTTTGGATTAAATGCTTAGATGCCCTGCTTATGCTGGGGCATTTTTGTTTGGGGATATAGAGATAGTAGATTTACGACACGAAAATTCCACCCCATCTATCAAGATGAGGTGGTCTTTGCATTTTTCTAAAATGACATGACAATGGGATTTTCAGAGCTTATTATTTTTATGGTAATCATTCTTCTGTTCAAAAATAGAGTTGAAGCATAAAAATAAAACAATACAAACAGATAAATCGAATGGTAAAGGGATAGTAGTAATGTTTAAATCATTGAGAATGCTGAGAAAACTGTAAGAGATGAAGACAATAAAATTTATCCTTCTAAAAATGTGTTTTTTATCTAGCATGACTTACCAAACTTTTTACGAAGGTCTTTTCCAATGGTATAACCTGCCATAAATAAAGCGATACCAACACCTACACCAAAACCACCCTTGATTTCTTGCAATTCCTTATTAGTAATTTTACGATAGTTGTTTAAATCTTTCATCATATTAATCTCCTCCTAAAAAATAACCAGCTGCCAAACCAGAACCTATAAGTGCTGTTCCACCTGCAATAGCTTTCCAAGATACTGCTACTCCATAGATAACCAAGGGAGCGAGACCGCCATCCTTATCTGATAATTCATTTTCAGATAAGGATAAAAATTGATTGTCAAGAACGTCAAAATTTGTCATTGAACTTTCCTCCTTTTTTCTTGTTCACTTTTATATTCGGAAAAGAAAAGGAAAAGTGAGCATTTTTTTGAATTTTATTTGCGAATTATTTTTTGTTTAAGTATAGGCATTTTTGTTTGGGAATAAAGAAAATTCCCATGTGCCAGCTTTTGTAGTATAATAGTAAGCAGACAAAAAGATAGGAATGTGTTATGAAAGTATTAGCTTTTGATACGTCCAGCAAGGCTCTTTCTCTCGCTATTTTAGAGGACAAGCAGGTTCTTGCCGAGACGACGATTAATATCAAGAAAAATCACAGTATTACCCTCATGCCTGCCATTGATTTTCTGATGGAAAGTCTGGATTGGACACCCAAGGATTTGGACCGAATCGTGGTAGCTGAAGGGCCTGGTAGCTACACAGGATTGCGAATTGCGGTAGCAACTGCCAAGACGCTTGCTCATACTCTGAACATCGAGTTGGTTGGTATGTCTAGCCTCTTGGCTCTGGTGCCATACCAACAAGAAGGCTTGTTTGTCCCCTTGATGGATGCGCGTCGCAACAATGTTTACGCAGGATTTTATGAAAATGCTAAACCTGTCATGCCAGAAGCACACCTGCCCTTTGAGCGAGTGATTGAGCTAATCAAGGGTGCTAGTCAGGTAACCTTTGTCGGAGAAGTTGGCCCCTTTGTGGAGCAGATTCAAGAACACTTGCCAAGGACTAATTTCAAAGAAACCTTGCCAAATGCAGCCAATCTTGCTCTTTGGGCTTGGGATAAGGAAGCAGACTCCTTGCATGATTTTGTGCCGAACTACCTCAAACGTGTTGAGGCTGAGGAAAACTGGCTCAAGAACCATACGGAGTCTGGCGAATCCTACATTAAACGCTTATGATAGAAATCAAACGAACTCAACAGCAACCTGATCTGGCTCAAGCCATCTACGCTGTTATGATAGCTGTTTACCCAGTCAGTCCTTGGACGCTGGAACAAATTCAAGCAGACCTGTCCCAAGATCAGACTTGGTATGCTCTGGCTTATGATGGGGCAGAAGTGATTGGCTTTCTAGCTGTGCAGGAAAATATCTTTGAGGCAGAAGTCCTGCAAATCGCTGTCAAAGGAGCTTATCAGGGTCAGGGAATTGCGTCAGCCTTGTTTGCAACATTGCCGACAGACAAGGAGATTTTCCTCGAAGTCAGAAGGTCAAATCATCGAGCGCAAGCATTTTACAAGAAAGAAAAGATGGCGGTCATCGCTGAGCGAAAGGCCTACTACCATGACCCAGTCGAGGACGCCATCATCATGAAGAGAGAAATAGATGAAGGATAGATATATTTTAGCATTTGAGACATCCTGTGATGAGACCAGTGTTGCCGTCCTGAAAAACGACGATGAGCTCTTGTCCAATGTCATTGCTAGTCAAATTGAGAGTCACAAACGTTTTGGGGGCGTAGTGCCAGAAGTAGCTAGTCGTCACCATGTCGAGGTCATTACAGCCTGTATCGAGGAGGCTCTAGCAGAAGCAGGAATTACCGAAGAGGACGTAACAGCTGTGGCGGTTACCTATGGACCGGGCTTGGTTGGAGCCTTGCTAGTTGGCTTGTCAGCTGCTAAGGCCTTTGCTTGGGCACATGGACTTCCACTTATCCCTGTTAACCACATGGCTGGTCACCTCATGGCAGCTCAGAGCGTGGAGCCTTTGGAGTTTCCCTTGCTAGCCCTCTTGGTCAGCGGTGGACACACAGAGTTGGTCTATGTTTCTGAGGCTGGTGATTACAAGATTGTTGGAGAAACGAGAGATGACGCGGTTGGTGAGGCCTATGATAAGGTCGGCCGTGTCATGGGCTTGACCTATCCTGCAGGTCGTGAGATTGATGAGTTAGCTCATCAGGGGCAGGATATTTATGATTTTCCTCGTGCCATGATTAAGGAAGATAATCTGGAGTTTTCATTCTCAGGTTTGAAATCTGCCTTTATCAATCTTCACCACAATGCCGAGCAAAAGGGAGAGAGTCTGTCTACAGAGGATTTGTGTGCTTCCTTCCAAGCCGCTGTCTTGGATATTCTTATGGCAAAAACTAAGAAGGCTTTGGAGAAGTACCCTGTTAAAACCCTTGTCGTGGCAGGTGGGGTAGCAGCCAATAAAGGCCTTAGAGAACGCCTAGCAACTGAAATCACAGATGTCAATGTCATCATTCCACCTCTGCGCCTCTGCGGAGACAATGCAGGTATGATTGCCTATGCTAGCGTCAGCGAGTGGAACAAAGAAAACTTTGCAAACTTGGGCCTCAATGCCAAACCAAGTCTCGCTTTTGATACTATGGAATAAAGAGTCAGCTTAAGGCTGACTTTTTTACTTGCCGAAATGTCAGAATATTTTGACAAATAAATGTAAATAATGATATAATATATAAAGAATAGGAGGTGGTCAGATGATTGGGAGAATGGAATTGGGGGAATTTTACAAGGAATTACGTTTGGCTAGAAAGCTCAAGCAGTCAGATGTGGCTTGTGCTGGACTAACAGCTTCTCAGCTATCCAAGTTCGAACTAGGGCAGTCTATGCTGTCTGCAGATAAGTTGATTCTAGCTATCCAAGGTATAAATGTGACCTTTGATGAGTTTGGGCACAAGCTCAACAACTATCAAGAATCTCCACATATGCGAATTGGTAGAAAGGTTGTGGATCGCTTTGCCCACCAAGATATAGCTGGTTTAGAGCAACTATTAGAGGAGGTCAAGCAAGAACAGATGGCGCAGACCTATCGTCGCTTGAATGCTATTGTAATTAAAAACGCACTCCATTCACTAGATAAAAGCTGCCCACTGGCAGAGGAGGATAGCGAGTTTTTGACTACCTATCTCTATGCTATTGAATCTTGGACCTGGTTTGAACTCTATCTTTTTTGCAATACCATGCCCTTCTTGAGCAACCAAGATTTGATATTTTTATCGACCGCTTTAATTGAGAAATCTAAAGAATTTAAAGAGTTAGTACACAATCGG